>DASTJU010000001.1:0-10145 GCA_035716295.1 Chthoniobacterales bacterium
ATCCGGGCCTGCTCGAAGCCGAAATTGGAATTCCCGATCGCGCTGATACGGTTGACCCGTCCGCATGAAGGACCGCGCTGCTTCGGGCGTCAATTATGGGCCATGGCTGGTTGGTCTCGGTGCAGCCCTTTGGGGGACCGAGAGCGCGTGGCGCATTCCGCTCAACGAATTATTTGACGCCGATGTCATCGTTTTTTGGGAACACGTCCTGATTTTGCTGATGTTCTTGCCCCTTCTTCTCCCGAATCTCGGCGAGCTGCGTAAGATCGACATCTCCACTTGGGGCTATTTGCTCTTTTCCGGTTTCGCCGGTTCAGCCGTCGGCACGATTTTTTTCACCCTCGCGCTCAAACACGGAAATCCAACCGTCGTCAACGTGATCCTCAATATTCAGCCGGTCATTTCAACCTTGGGCGCGTATCTTCTTTTCGGCGATCGCCTCACACCGCGATTTTTTCTCTATGCCGGGATCGCCGTGCTGGCCGGCATTTTTCTATCAGTTGAATTTCCCACGCTCATTGGCGTTTCGTTTGAGCGCGCCGGACTCACTCTTGGCACTGGCTACGCTCTCATCTGCGCTTTTTTCTGGGGTGGTTCCACCGTCGCTGGTCGCGGCGTCATGATGGGTATGCCGCTTCGACTTGCATCCAGCATGCGCGTCGTTGTTGGCCTGGTCTGCATGACGTTGATCTTGCTCGTTTACGGCAAACTTCACGGCGCCACGCTCTGGCCCGCCGCTGCGCAAACCCACGCCTTCAAAGCGATCGGCTTGCTCGTGTTGCTCGGCTCAATCTCAGGCGGCATCCCGCTTCTTATTTACTTTGAAGGATTGCGTCTCACTCGCGCTTCCACCGCCGGTTACTTTGAGATGATGCAAACGCTTGCCGCGGTCTGTATCACGTGGGGGTTCTTTCACGCGACACTGCGAGCCCATCAGATCGTCGCTGCCGTCGTGCTCATGGCTGCCGTAGCCATGGTTCAACGCGTCCAGGCAAATTCCGGATCGAAATAATTACGCCACCGCGCGGCGCTTTTGCTTTACCAACGAAGATGTCGATCTTCGGCGGCCGCCAGCGCCGTTGCCGCTGCGCTTTACGCGCCCAGATTGCGACCGATTGATGCTTTCCTGCAAAACTTTTACCAAATCGACTACGTTCGTGCCCCGCGGCGCCGCAGCTGGCGCAGCCGGCATTGCTTTGTTCTTTGCTTTTGACTCGATCATCTCCATCACCGCGTCGCGATACTCGTCCCGATATTTTTCCGGCTGCCAGTCCGAAGACATGCTCTCGATCAGCGCGTTCGCCATCTTGAGCTCTTTGTCGTTCAGATCTGTTTTTGGACGAGTCAATTCTTCAGGGGTAAGGACCTCGCTCGCGAAGTGCATCAGCTCGAGGACGAGAAATAGTCCGTCAGGCTTCACCGCCGCCAGGTACTCCCGATTGGCGATCACAACTTTGGCAATGCCGATCTTACCCGTTCCGCTTAACGCCTTGTGCAGAAGCGCGTACGCTTTTTCCCCACCCTTCTGCGCCTCGAGGAAATACGGCTTATAGAAAAATTTCGGATCGACCTGTTCAACGTCGACAAAATCCGTGATGTCGATCGAATGCGTGGATTCGATCCGTACTTTTTCGAAATCGTCGTCGCTTAAAACGACGTAACGGCCCTTCTCGTACTCGAAGCCTTTTACGATTTGATCAGCCGGCACTTCTTTCATGTCGGCCTCGGCGACCTTTTTATATTTGATCGGACTGAGATCGGTTTTGCGGAGTTGCCGAAAACTTAGCTTTTCTTCGCGGGTCGCCGGATAAACGGCGATGGGAATGTAAACCAGGCCGAAGCTGATACTGCCTTTCCAAGTTGGACGCATAATCAATCTCCTTTTTGTTGTTAGATCAGGCGCGGGATGTCGATTTCCGCCAATTGTGAACAATTGTCAATAACTTCCCGCTCCGGCGATTCCCGGAGCACGAAGCGTTCCGATGCGCGGTCGCGTCGATCCAGGCCGTCGCGCCAAGCAAAACGCGACGATCAAGCTTTCGCTTTCAGTCGTGCTAACTCAGCTTTGTCTTCCTCGGACAAAAAGGCCGTTTTCAAAGCGTTTGCCTGCGCTTGACGGATTTGGTCGCGTGAGAGCCCGGCCGCGATCGCGGCGACCTCAAACTCGTGTGGCAAATCAATTGCGCTTACGCCCGGATCGTCCGTATTGATCGACGCGAGCAGCCCGCGCTCCAGCATCTCTCGCAGCGGGTGGCCGGCGAGATCTGAAACCGTACTTGTTTGCACGTTGCTGGTTAGGTTGGCCTCGATGCCGATCTGATGCTCGAAAAGATAATCGATCAAAGCAGGCTCTTCCACCGCGCGCACGCCGTGTCCAATCCGTTCCGCTCCGAGTAGCCGCAGGGCATCCCACACGCTTTCCGGTCCCGCGCTCTCGCCAGCGTGCACCGTGACGCGCCATCCCGCATCGCGTGCGCGCTTGAAGTGCTCGACGAAAAGCTTGGGCGGAAAATTCGCTTCATCGCCAGCAAGATCGAGGGCGACGATGTGTTCGCGTTGCGTGAGCAGTGCGGCCAGTTCCTGATGTGCGATCTCGACCCCATAAGTGCGGCTGAGAATACCGATCAACTTTACGCGGACCCCGGTCTTTTGGGCGCCCTCCTGAACTCCTGTCACAACCGCTTCCACGACCCGCCTCAAATCCAGACCATGCGGTTCGGACATAAACCACGGACTAAATCGCAGCTCGATGTAATCGATTCCTTCGCGTTTTGCATCCTCGACATTCTCCCGTGCGATCCGCTGGCAGGCAGCGGCATCGCCCAGCACCGCCGTCATCCAAAGCATTTTGGAGATGAATGCCATCACGCCGGGCTGTCGGTCTATGACTTGCACATGCGGCCGTAATTCCGCCGTCGTTACACCCGGCAACTTTACGCCGTGCTTTTTTCCGAGTTCGAGAATTGTGTTTAGCCGCACGCTGCCATCGATATGCCGGTGCAAATCGATCAACGGGAGGTGCGGATCAATCATTGCTGGGTCCATTTATTCGCGCGTTATCTCTCGCGGATTTTTGTCTTCGCGTATTCCGAGGAAAACCGGCTGTCGTAGTTTCCCGTCGCGGGTCCATTCCGCGAATTTGATTTCCGCGACGAATTTCGGATTCACCCAGTGCATCTTTTTCATCATCGAGGGCGTGATGCCTTCACCCCAACGGCCGGCGTGCTTCGACGGAAGATCGACAAATGGACAATCCTTTCGCTCTTCGGCGCGAAATTTCTCGTACAAGATCGACAACGACTTTTCGGTGAAGCCGCTGCCGACTTTACCTGCGAACTTGAGTTTTCCGTTTTCGTAATAGCCGATGAGGATTGCGCCGAAATGTTTGCGCGAGCCTGCCGGCGGTGTGTAACCGCCTATCACGAACTCCTGCTCGGTAACGCTCTTGAGCTTGATCCATGCGCCACTTCGGCGACCGGGTTCGTATTTGGAGCCGCGCTGCTTACCGATTAATCCTTCCAGGCCGCGGCGCTTCACTTCGGTTAGCAACGATTTCACGTCACCTTGGATGTCGCCCGAATAGCGGATCGGATCGCCGACGTTTTCACAGACTTTCGCCAGAACTTGTTTGCGTTGTTCGACCGGCAGATCGAGCAGACTCTTGCCGTTCAGTTGGAGCAAATCGAAAACGTAAAAACGCAGCGGCGCTTTTCGTCCTTCCATTTCGAGGGCCTGCAAAAGTTGAAACGATGAACGGCCTTCTACATCGAGCGCAACCGCTTCGCCATCGATCACGCATTCCTGGACGGGTAAATCCTTTACTGCCTCGGCGATTTCGGGAAAACGTTTGTCGAGCGTGTTTCCATTTCGCGAGATCAGAGAGACGTTCTTGCCGTCTTTGACCGCGATCGCTCGGATGCCGTCAAACTTGAGTTCGTAAAGCCACTCCCCCTGACCAGGAGGATCGTCAACCAAGTGTGCCTTCATCGGTTCGATGAAGCGTGGTTTTGCTGACGGGAGCGACTTTAGGCGGCGATTCGCTTCCGGCGAGGTTTTACTTTCGCTTTCCCGGTTTTGTGAGTGGTCTTTTTTTTTAAGCGTGGCTTTGATCCGCGCATTCAATGTCGATCTTGCACTCGGATTCTTTTCTTTCCGATTCGATTCCCATTCCGCGTCGCGTTCTTCGGCAATCTGTTTCATCGTCCGGCCGGTCTTTACCGATTGATCTTCAGCTTTCTTCGACGGTGACTTGACACTGTCGCCGGTCTTCAAGATCAACCACTGATTCTTTTCTCCATCGCGGCCGCGAATTCGAACCAGCGTCCATTCGCCTTTCGCCTTCTCACCCGCGAGCACGAGATGCAGTTTGCCTTCGCGCAGTGATTTCAACGGTTGCTCGCCGTAAACGTAATAAGCCCCGCGATCCCAGACCATTACTGTGCCACCGCCGTATTGTCCTTCGGGAATGATGCCTTCGAAGGTTTCGTATTCGATGGGATGGTCTTCCACTTCAACCGCGAGATGTTTCTCGCCTTTTTGCCACGGCAAACCTTTTGGCAGCGCCCATGACTTGAGCACGCCTTCCATTTGCAGCCTGAAGTCGTAATGCAATCGGCGCGCGTCATGTTTCTGGATGACAAATCGACTGGCGCCCCGCACTTGTTTGGGCAGGGGCTTGCCACCTTTCGGCTCCGCGGTCCGCTCGAAATCGCGCTTCGCTTTGTACTTCTTCAGGCCCATTCCGCTGCAATTTAATCCCGGATGGCGCAGATGAAAGTCGCGTCGAAGATCCACATCTTCAGCGCGACGGCGATTAGTGCTTACGCTTCTGCGGCGAGCGCTTCGCCGACGAGGTAGCGAGTAAACCGGCGGATCACGATGTTCTCGCCGAGTTCCGCAATTTTTCCATTGAGCAGATCTTTGATCGTAACGTCGGGGTTTTTGATGAAGCCCTGTTCGAGCAAACAGACTGTGCTGTAAAACTTGTCGAGTTTTCCGTCGACAATCTTTTCAGTCACATTCGCCGGTTTGCCTTGAACCTGTGCCTTGTAAATCTCGCGCTCGGCCTCGATCAATTTTCCAGGGACATCCTCGCGACTGACGTAAAGCGGGTGTGCGGCGGCAATGTGCAAGGTGATGTCTTTAACGAAACCGCGGAAATTTTCGTTTTTGGCCACGAAATCGGTTTCACAATTCACTTCCACCAACACGCCGACCTTGCCTTGCAAATGGATGTAGGAGGCGACAATCCCTTCTTTCGTCGCGCGAGACGCCTTCTTGCTCGCGCTCGCGATTCCTTTGGTCCGCAAAATCGTTTCCGCTTTTGCCAGATCACCTTCTGCTTCCGTCAAAGCGCGTTTACAATCCATCATCCCCGCGTTCGTTTTCTCGCGGAGTTGTTTGACGAGTTGGGGATCAATATCGGCCATAACTTTCATTGAATTCGAATTCGACGGGCGCCGTAGCCGCGCGTTAGGCGGAAACGCCGGCCATCTCGATCTGTTCGCGAATGCGCGCTTCACCGCTGGCCGAAACAATTGCATCGACCAGCTTTTGCAGCACGATCCGAATGGCGCGAATGGCGTCGTCGTTTCCGGGAATTGGATAGTCGATCATGTCCGGATCGGCATTCGTATCAACGATCGCAACGATTGGAATGTTCAGACGTTTTGCTTCATTGACCGCGTTCTGCTCACGAGGCGTGTCGATTATGACTACGGCATCGGGCAATTGCGCCATTTCGAGAATTCCCTCGAGGTTGCGACGCAGCTTGGCCGCTTCGCGGTTCAGCGCCGCCAGTTCCTGCTTGCCCATCTTTTTGTATTCCGGCGATTGCTCGATTTTCTCGATGTATTGCAATCGTCCGATGCTTTTGCGGATGGTGGTCAAATTGGTCAACGTCCCGCCGAGCCAGCGTTGATTCACGTAAAACTGACCGCACGCTATAGCCGCTTCCTTAATCGCTTCCTGCGCCTGCTTCTTGCAGCCGACGAAAAGAATCTTTCCGCCACGCCGCGCCACTTCCTGAAGGAACTCGGTTGCGCGATGAAGTTGCTTCACCGTTTCATCGAGATTGATGATGTAAATCTGATTGCGCTGCTGGAAGATGAACGGCTTCATCTTCGGGTTCCAGCGCTTGGTCTGGTGACCGAAATGCACGCCCGCTTCCAAAAGCTCAGGCACTAATTCAACTGTGTTTGCCATACAAAAATCGCACCGCGGACGAGGGGGAACGGCGGACGAGGAAGATGCTATAAGAGCTGCAATGTCGCAACTGCAATTTCAAGCCTTTATCAACAGTGGAAATTCCCTACCTGACCGGGCGCCGAATCAGCCACTCAGTGAGAACCAAGACTGCCAAAGTAATGCAAACCGCGGCGGATAGGAGGCAGTATTTGCAAAAAGCATGGATGACGAAGGCCTGTAGGTAGACGAGCCAAAGACTGGTGAGAGCCATCGGAATTGCCATTAAAGCAACAACGCTTCGCGCACCGCGGAGACCGATCACGGCCAGCACGGCCGCGACCAAAACCGCAATGTAGGCAACTGCTCCAATTTCCGCGAGCGGCACCCCAGCGACCTCGGCATATTTGCTGCCGAGCACGGCCGAGCAATCGGTGTCGCACCTGACGTAATCGCCGCGCAAATATTTCACGGTCAGATAACCGCTGTCTGCCAGGCCAATAGCGGCCACCATGGCGACAACCAGCATGATGATCCGTTGCCGCGGTGTCACTTAGCCTCCTTTTGCTAACGCCTTCTGGATCGCGGCGCGAATGCCGCTTTCGTTAAACTCGGCATTCGGGACGGAATAGCCGTTGATAAAGACCCACGGCGTTGATTTAACACCGAGCGCTTGTCCGCGATCTTGATCGGCAGAGATCCGTTCGCGCAGCTCGGTCTTGTCTAGGTCCTCCTCAAACTGGGGGACATTCAATCCCAGCTCCTTGGCCCGATCGATCAGGGCAATCCGCGGGGCGGGGGCTTCTCCCCACATCCATTGAGTCCGGTAGAGAGCCTCCGCCATTTCCCAGAAATGCTTCTGGCGTGCGGCCGCTTCTGCCGCACAAGCGGCTAAAACAGCATTCTGATGCTTTTCCATCGGAAAGTGGCGAAACACAAAACGCACTTTGTCCCCGAATTCGGACTTTAACTTTTTCACCATTGGGTCACTTCGGGCGCACTGAGGACATTGAAAATCACTGAACATCTCAATTGTCACTGGCGCATCGGAGGGGCCTAAGGTTTGTGGCGAGGTGGCGCCAGGTGGCGGATCTGCAGCGGTCAATGTCACCGCTGCTGCGGACATAATCAGGAAGGCCACGAGAGCGATCCGAAAGAAGTTTTTCATTTGTTAGAGGCGCTGTTCGGTTGTTTTAGCCGCTTCTCCAAATACCTGGCAAGCAACCACCAAAAGTCAGAGAGACGGTTAAGATAACGAAGAATTTCGGGATTCGGATCCTTCAAAGTCGCGACCTGCCTTTCCGCCCGGCGGCATGTCACTCGCGCAAAATCGAGAGCCGCGGAAACGCGGTTCGCGCCGGGAATGACCCAGTCTTTGGGATAGAGTGACTTGTCCTTTTCTAGATCGACAATCACCGCGGTTACCTGATCAACCATCTTCGCGTCCGTCACTTGGAAGCCATCCTTCAAGTATCGCGCTCGATCTTCTGGCACCGTGGCGAGCTCGCCCATGACGTTGATCAGATCTTTTTGGACGGCGAAAATTTGCTCGGCTGCAAACTTGTCATCGCAGATCGCGCGTGCAATCCCAAGCGCGGCGGTCAATTCATCAACTGCACCGTAAGCTTCAACGCGCGGATCGTTCTTTGGTACGCGCCGGTTGTACATGAGCGACGTTTCGCCCTGGTCGCCGGTTTTGGTTACAATCGACATGTCCTAAAACAAGAATGTCGAATCAGCTCGCGCCAATTCGACATTCCACATTTGATATTGTCGATCTTACCCGATCGCCGGCTGCATTTCGGCTTCGTCCATTGCCGGTGCGCCGATTGGCTCGCCTTTTTCGACGAGTCTGACCTCGCGATGCGCCGGGAACCCCGTTCCCGCCGGAATCAGGTGACCCATGATGACGTTTTCCTTGAAGCCGCGGAGACGATCGACTTTGCCGAGCGTCGCGGCTTCGGTCAGCACACGCGTTGTGTCCTGGAACGATGCCGCCGAGATAAAGCTGTCCGTCTCGAGCGAGGCCTTCGTGATGCCGAGCAGCACCGGAACGGCTTCCGCCGGTTTACCGCCTTTATCGACGACCTGTTTGTTCTCGTTCTCGAAGTCGAGCTTATCGACCTGATCGCCCCAGAGCAGCGAGGTGTCACCTGGATCGGTAATTTTCACTTTACGCAACATCTGACGAACGATGATCTCGATGTGCTTGTCGTTAATCTCGACGCCTTGGAGCCGGTAAACTTCCTGCACTTCGTTGACGAGGTGCTCCTGTAATTCCTGCGGACCGCAGACTTCCAGAATTTCGTGCGGCACAATTGGACCTTCGGTCAATTGCTGGCCTTTTTTCACGAAATCGCCTTTGAACGCGATGATGTGTTTGGTGAGCGAAATGAGATGTTCCTCTTCCGCGCCCGTCTCCGGGTCCTTCAAAATAAGTCGACGTTTGCCGCGAACAGTCCCGCCCATTTCGACAACGCCATCGATCTTCGCGATCTCGGCCGCGTCTTTGGGACGGCGGGCTTCGAACAATTCAGCCACCCGCGGCAGACCGCCGGTGATGTCCTTGGTCTTGGCGACTTTTCGCGGTGTCTTAGCCAACAATGCGCCCGCTCGAATTTTTTGGTCTTCTTCGACAATGACGTGCGCGCCTGCTGGAATTGAATAGCTGGCCACCACTTCCTTTTTGTCGCCGACGATGACGATTTGCGGATGCAAATCTTCCTTGTGCTCAATGATGACCGTGCCCATTAAGCCGGTCGCTTCATCGACGTCGCGCTTGATCGTTACTCCCGCGATCATGTCGCGGAATTCGATTTTGCCGCTCTTGTCAGTCAGAATCGGGACGTTGTACGGATCCCATTGCACGAACGTCTCGCCTTTTTTCACGTGCGCTCCGTCGTCCTTCGAAATCATTGAACCGATAACAACGTTGTAGCGTTCGAGCTCGCGGCCTTCCGCGTTGTGCACGCTGATCGAGCCATTCTTGGTCAACACGATCCAGCTGCCATCGAGCGCTTGCACGGTTCGCAAATCGTTGAAGCGCACTGCGCCGTCGTTCTTCGCCTTGATAATCGGCTGTTTGAACGTCTGGCTTGCAGTTCCGCCGATGTGGAATGTCCGCATCGTCAGCTGAGTTCCAGGTTCGCCGATCGATTGAGCGGCGATAATTCCAACCGCTTCGCCCATTTTTACAAACTGGCCGGTGGCCAGATTGCGCCCGTAGCACATTCCGCAAACGCCGCGACCGCATTCGCAAGTCAAGACTGAGCGGATCTTCAAACTCTCCACCCCGATGCGCTGCAAGTCTGCCGCGATCTTTTCGTCGATGAGCTGGTTCGCTTTGACGACTTTCTTCTTCTTTTCGACTGGGTCCGCAATCGTTTCGCAGCTAACGCGGCCGACGATTCGCTGGCTAAGATCGACAACTTCCTCGTCGCCCTCGTAAATCGAGCGGACCACGATGCCGTTGACCGTGCCGCAATCTTCCACGTTGATAATGACATCCTGCGCAGCGTCGACCAGCTTGCGGGTAAGGTAACCGGAATCCGCGGTTTTCAGCGCGGTGTCGGCCAAACCCTTGCGTGCGCCGTGAGTCGAAATGAAATACTCGAGCACGCTCAAACCTTCGCGGAAGTTCGATGTGATCGGACGTTCAATGATTTCGCCGCTCGGCTTCGCCATCAATCCACGCATGCCGGCGAGCTGACGCACCTGTTGACGGTTGCCACGCGCACCGGAATCGACCATCAAATAAACCGGGTTCAGTTCTTTCCGACCGTCGTTGTGTTCCAAAGTCCGGAACATGACGTTCGAAATCTCGTCGCCGGCGTGTGTCCAGATGTCGATAATCTTGTTATAACGCTCGCCGTCGGTGATGATGCCTTTTCGATATTGCTGCTCGACCTGGCGGATCTGTTTATAAGCGTTTTCGAGCTCGGTCTGTTTTTCTTTCGGAATAA
>DASTJU010000002.1:0-5493 GCA_035716295.1 Chthoniobacterales bacterium
TTTTGGTGGTGATCGGTGCTGCCTTGCTTCTGGTGATGGGCGTAAAGCCGTACGTCGGTCCGGATGCGGGCAAAGCGCTGATTGCGTTCGCCCTGTTCACAACAGCTGTGGTCTTCAATGTGGCGGCGATTGCCAACAACAACCTGCAAGACCTGAAGACTGGCCAGCTTGTCGACGCAACGCCGTGGAAGCAGCAGGTGGCTCTGATTTTCGGCGTGATCGCAGGCGCTTTGGTCATTCCGCCGGTCCTCGATTTGGTCAATCATGCCTACGGGTTTGTTGGCGCACCGGGCGCGGATTTGCGTCCGCATCCGCTGCCGGCGCCGCAAGCCGGCTTGATCTCGTCGCTCGCGAAAGGCGTGATCTCGGGTGACATCGATTGGAGCTTGATCCGAATCGGCGGCATGATCGGTGTCGGCATTATTTTGTTGGACGAAATCCTCCGTCGCACGACGAAACACATGCATGTTCCGCCGTTGGCGGTCGGTCTCGGAATTTATCTGCCGACGCAAAGCACGCTGATGATCGTCGTCGGCGCGATTGTCGGTTGGTTTTACGACAGACGCGCGGATCGCACTCCGAAACCAGAGGCAACAAAACAGCTCGGCGTGTTGCTGGCGTCAGGCTTGATCGTCGGCGAGGGGATTCTCGGCGTCGTCATATCGGCAATCGTGGTGTTTTCCGGGAAGGACGCGCCGCTCTCCGTGGTTGGGCCGGCGTATGAAACAGCCGGGATCATCATCGGCGGCGCGGCTTTTGTGGTCATTGCATTTGTGCTTTACCGCTGGATCCTCCGAATGGCGTCGCCAAGATCGACATGAAGCGGAAATGGAATTGGCCGCTCTGGGTTGGCTTCGTGGTCGCTGTCGGTGGCTTGTTTAGTTACCAATTTTTCATCCAGTTCCCGAGCACGCGTGATTTTCCATGGGCGACTCTTTTGCTCTTTGGCATCGGCGCCATTCTGCTGCTGGTCGGTCTATTTCGGGCCTTTGGACGGCCGCAGCTTTATCGCGGCAAAGTTTTCGGTTCGATCTTCTTCGCGATCACCGTGTTGCTCTTCGCTTTCTTCTCTTATGTGACTTTTTATGTGCTCCGACAAGTCCCGCTTTCGGCACAAGCACCGCGCGTCGGTGAAAAAGCGCCCGAGTTCACGTTGCCTGACCAAAATGGAAAGTCGATTGCATTGGCCGACCTGCTTCCACCCAACGGCGCAGTCCTGATCTTTTACCGCGGACATTGGTGACCACTCTGTAACTCCGAGTTGCGGAGTTTTCAGAAGCGCCTATCCGAGTTTCAAACGCGCGGAGTTCGCGTCGCCGCAATCAGCGTCGATTCGGTTGATATCAACCGCGGGCATTCTCAGAAAATGGGTTACGCCTTTCCGCTTCTTTCGGACGCGGACGCCGGAGTCATTCGCCGTTACGATGTTCTGCATCGCGCCGCCGGGCCGAAAAGCACAGATATCGCGAGGCCGGCGGAGTTTTACATCGATGCCAGCGGCACGGTTCAATGGGTGAACTTGACCGAAAACATCGCGGTGCGCGCCCGGCCCGAACAGGCGTTGAACGCGATCGATGCGGCCAAAGGTGGCCGGCGCGATTGACGACGCTCCGCCGACTTAATAACTTCAGCGCACGTGCAGGCGGAACTCGAACAACTACTCGTCCTTCAAGATCGACAGCAAAAGATCCGGCAAATCGAGAACGAGATAAAAAATCTACCGTTGCAACGAAAGCATCTCGAATTGCAGCTGGCGGAGAGCACAGCCAGTTTCGAGGCCCTCAAGCAGAAAGCGCGACAAGTCGAGATCGAACGCAAAAAGCTGGAGCTCGATGTCGGGACGCGCAACGAGAGCATCGCGCGCTTGAAGACCCAGCAATATCAAACGCGTAAGAACGACGAATTCCAGGCGATGGGTAATGAGATCCAGCGTTACGAAGATGAAATTCGAAAACTGGAGGACCAGGAACTTGAGCTGATGGAGCAGGGGGACAAGATGAAGGTCGAGGTTACGGCTGAGGAAAAGAAAGCTGCTGCGACCAAGGATTCGATCTCGCGGCAAATGAACGATCTTGGCGAAAAGTCGAAGGCGCTCGAAACGCGGCTGCAAGAGCTGGAGAAGGAGCGGAAGGAATTAGCGGAAAAGATGGACGAGGATTTATTGAATAGCTTTGAGCGATTGTTCGGGAGCAAAGGCGACTCCGCCATTGTAGCGATCGAGCATGGCGTTTGCACCGGTTGCCACATGAAATTGACCACCGCGACGGTGAAAGATGCGGAAGCCGGCAAAGAAATCGTCAACTGCGAACAGTGCGGCCGGATCCTTTACGTCGCTTGATAGCGGTCACACGTTGAAGCGAAACGTCAGCACGTCGCCGTCGCGGACTTCGTAATCCTTGCCTTCGATCCGAAGCTTGCCAGCCTCGCGCGCTTTCGCGAACGAACCAAGCGCGACCAATTCTTCATAGGCAATCGTTTCCGCGGCGATAAAGCCGCGCTCGAAGTCGGAGTGGATTGCACCCGCTGCGGCCGGCGCTTTGTCGCCGGCATGGATGGTCCAGGCGCGCGTTTCCTTTTCGCCCGTCGTCAAGAACGTGCGCAGACCCAGCAAATGATAAACCGCGCGAATGAGCGCGTGAACTCCGCTGTCTTCCACTCCGAGCCCTTTCAAATATTCGAGAGCTTCTTCCTCGCTCAGATCCGCAAGTTCGCTTTCGATTCGCGCGCTGATTACGATCGCCTCGGTCCCGAAATGATGCCGGGCGTAATCCTGGACAAGATCGACATACTTTGCGGCGGCGTTTGTTCGATCGCCTTTCGCAACGGCTGCCAGATCGGTCTCCGCGACGTTGCAGGCAAAAAGAGTTGGCTTTGAGGTGAGCAGAAAGAAATTTCGTGCGACAACTTTTTCTTCGGGTTCAAGCGGCGCCGTAATCGCCGGTTTCCCGGAATCCAGGTGCGGCAACAGCTTTTCGGCGACACTGTTTTCGATTTTGGCGTTCTTCTCGCCGGCGCGGACTTCTTTTTGTAATCGGTCGTGCCGCTTCTGGAGCGTCGCCAGATCGGCCAGCACCAGCTCGGTGTTAATGACTTCGATGTCACGAATCGGGTCAATCGTGGCGCTAACGTGATGCACATCCGCATCAACAAAGCAGCGCACGACTTGCACGATCGCGTCCACCTCGCGGATGTGACTCAGGAATTGATTGCCGAGTCCTTCGCCTGCGCTCGCGCCTTTGACCAAGCCGGCGATATCGACAAATTGGATCGCGGTCGCCACGATTTTTTTCGAATGCGACATCTCACCGAGTTTTTTCAAACGGGGATCCGGCACGGTGACGACGCCGACGTTAGGATCGATCGTGCAAAAGGGATAATTTTCCGCGGGCGCGTTGTGCGTCCGCGTCACGGCATTGAATAACGTCGATTTCCCGACGTTCGGCAGTCCAACAATTCCGGCGCTAAGCATGGC
The DNA here is from genome assembly GCA_035716295.1 of Chthoniobacterales bacterium. Taxonomy (GTDB): domain Bacteria; phylum Verrucomicrobiota; class Verrucomicrobiia; order Chthoniobacterales; family UBA10450; genus AV40. The sequence goes on from DASTJU010000002.1 coordinate 3,473, forward strand.
AAGTTGCGAAAATAAAAAAACTCGGGCTGGCGGGATTTGAACCCACGACCTCTTGAACCCCATTCAAGCGTTCTACCAAGCTGAACTACAGCCCGATCTCTGGCGGCGTTGACTATCTAGTCGCTCGCCCAACTCGTCAAAAAAGCATCGATTGATTCTGGCAAATCGTCGCTGTAGCCGCCTTCAAGGATTGCCGCGGCCGGGACGTCGATTTCCGCCAGCCACTTCCCAAAGGTGGCAAAGTCCTCCGTTTCCAGGGTCATTTCCGTGAGCGGATCTCCTGAATACGCGTCGAAGCCAGCCGAAACGAGCAACAATCCCGGTTTTGCAAGAAGGAGCTTTTGCAGTGCGCGCTCAATTGCATTGGCGTGCTCGGCGCGAGGCGTGTTTGGTGCGACCGGATAATTATCAATGTTCGCGAATGATTGTGCGCCGGTTCCAGGATAGGCCGGAAATTGATGAATCGATGCGAAGTTGAGCCGGGGATTATGCGCAACGATATCCTCCGTCCCGTTCCCGTGATGGGCGTCAAAGTCCCAGATCGCAACGCGCTCCACACCACTGTCGAGGGCGGCAAGGGCTGCGATGGCTATGTTGTTGAAATAACAGAAACCCATCGCCCGATTCCTCGTCGCGTGATGCCCGGGCGGCCGCATCAGGCTAAAGGCGCGCTCTCCGCGAACGCCGGCAAGCGCGGTCTCGATCGCTGCGCCGGCGGACAAGATCGCGTGGTCGTAGATCCGTGGATAAGCCGGCGTATCAGCATCAAAATCGTGCACTGCAGTTCTTATCTGCTCCACATGATCGCGAGAATGAGCGCGCAACAGATTACGCTCCTTCGCCGGTTGCGGTTGGTGCCATTCCCAATCACGATGTCGATCTTTCAGGACCGGGACGGTGCGCGTGATTCGCTCCGGTCGTTCCGGATGTCCGGGCGCGGAGTATTCAATGCAATGGGGATCGTGAAAAATGATCATCGGGGTTGCAAGATGTCGCTCGTGCGCATATTCGACTACCTCGAATGTTGAACGGCCAGAAAATTGTGGTGGTGATGCCGGCCTATAATGCCGCCCGCACCTTGCAAAGAACCTATAACGAAGTGATGGAGCAGGGGATTGTCGATTTTGTCATTGTGGTGGACGACGCCAGCCACGATGAAACGGTCGCGATCGCGCGCACGCTCAAGGACGTGCAGGTGGAAGTGCATCCGAAAAATCGCGGTTACGGTGGGAATCAAAAGACCTGCTACCGGCTCGCGCTCGCCGCGGGCGCGGACATCGTGGTGATGATTCATCCGGATTATCAATACACACCGCGGCTTCTTCCAGCGATCGCGTCGATGGTCGCCAGCGGTTTGTATCCGTGCGTGCTCGCATCGCGCATTCTTGGCGGCGGCGCGCTCGATGGCGGGATGCCGTGGTGGAAATATGTCGCGAACCGCTTCCTCACCTTCGTCGAGAATTTTTTGATCGGCGCGAAGCTTTCGGAATATCACACCGGCTATCGCGCCTTTGCCCGGAGCTTGCTCGAGCGGGTGCCGATCGAACAAAACTCCGACGATTTTGTGTTCGACAACCAGATGCTCGCCCAAATCATTTGGCTGGGTACGAAAATCGGCGAGGTCACCTGCCCGGCAAAATATTTGCCGGAAGGATCGTCGATTAACTTTCGTCGAAGCGTGCGTTACGGCCTCGGTTGCCTCGGCACGGCGTTGCGTTTCCGCCTGGCTCGTTGGCGGCTCCTCCCGCCACCAGTTTAACCATGCCGACAGTTCCGGCGCAGGTCAGCCCGCGAAATGATCGCCTGATCGCGATCGCGGTTTGCATTTTTCTCACCGTCATCACCTGGATCGTCTTTGGGCAAACGCTCGGTCACGACTTCGTTAACTTCGATGACGACCGCTACGTTTACGAAAATACTCAGATCAGTAGTGGACTGACTCTCGACGGATTCAAATGGTTGCTAACTCACAGCCACGCGAGTTTGTGGCATCCGCTCACGACTCTCAGCCACATGGCGGA
>DASTJU010000003.1:0-2607 GCA_035716295.1 Chthoniobacterales bacterium
GCGCCTGCATAAGGATTGAATTCGTTTTGTGCATTCCAGTTGCGCGGAATTGGCTACAATCGCCTGATCCAATGGCGCTGGAAATGAAAAAAGAATGCGAAAAGTGCGGGCGCGCGTTGTCCACGGATGGCGAAGCCTACATTTGCAGTTATGAGTGTACGTTTTGTGGCGACTGCGTCGCCGCGTTGCAGTCGATCTGCCCGAACTGCGGCGGTGAGCTCGTGCCGCGTCCGCGAGCCGGGAAAGTAAATCGCCCAGCTACCGGCGGGACTTGATCCGATAAGTCAGGAAACACTCGGCGCCTACGACGCGCATGTCGGTCATCACGCAATGAACGCTGGCGGGTAGAAATTCTTTGCTTAATCCGGTGAGCGTCGGCGCGTCTGCTCCGCCGAATAAATAAGGCGCGATCGTGAGATTAAGTTCGTCGACCAATCCGAGCTCGAGCATCGAGCGAAAGAGAATCGGCCCGCCTTCACACGCGATCCGGCGAACTTTATAATCGCGTCGCAAAATCCGCAGCATCTCAGCAAGATCGACATCTCGTTGATGGCTGAAATGGAGAACTGCTTTGTCCGCCAGTGCGGCGCGCACTTCCTTTGGCATTCTTTTGGTCGAGAAAATCAGGATCGGAGAGATGTCGGACTGAAAAATTTTGAGTTGGTTGTCGATGCGGCCTGCGTTGGAAACGATCACGCGCAACGGACCTGGCGTTTGTCCGCGTTTGATGCGCGCTTCCTTCAAATCGTCCGGAAGTCCGAGACGAACGTTGTCGTGCTTGAGCGTGCTGTGGCCGATCACGACCGCATCCGCGAGCGCGCGCTGGCGAAACAAATGCAGCTTGTCTTCGCGCGAAGTGAAATCGACAGGTGTGAAATCGCGCGTCGTAACTTTTCCGTCCACCGTCATTGCGAACGTGGCGCTGACGAACGGGCGGAGAGGGGGTTTGCGTTTGCGCGGCGTCGCTCGTCCGGTCCGGACTCGCCGTTTACTTCGGCTCCGGGATTTCATGTTCCGCCGTGGCCACTTCACGTTGCATTTCACTCAGCTTAACGCGCTTCGCGATGCCGCTCGGTTTGTAGAAGAAATAGACGATGCCGCCGGGCGCGCAGCAGATCATGATCACGAGAAAGCCGAGTGATCCGATCAGCTTGGCTTTTTCGACAGTGACGCCGCATATGTTGTTAAGCATGACCTGAAGCAACTTTTCGCGCAGTCCGATTCCGGCAAGGCTGATCGGAATGGAGGTGAGTGTGCGCTCGATCGGCATGACTGCGAAAAAGTCGATCGCGGGAACCGGCGCGGGCGGACTCTTGCGCACGTCTTCCGCATGAAGTGCGTAGGCGACAAAAAGAAAAGTGGCGAAAGTCGCGAGATGCGCGAGCACCGAGGCGCCGAATGCAAAGAACGTCGCGATCCAGTGCCGCGCGTAAAGATGATAGGCGGCCGCGATCTCGATTAACTTTTCCCGGCCGGGGAATTTGTGCGGCAAAAGATGGAAGAGATTAAATCCGCTAATGATAAAACTCGCGACCAGACCCGAAATCGAAACTCCAAGCAGAATGCCCAGAGCGACGAGGAGCTCATGCGGAGTAAAACCGGATTCAACTGTGACCGGAGTGCGCCAGAGCAAATCGAAACGAAGAGTTACAAGCGTGACCGTGATGGTGACCAGCGCAACCAGGCCAATCAATCGATCGAAGACAACGGCGAGCAACGCACCCGCTTTGTGATCCGGAGTTTCTTTGAGCAGGAGATAGCTCTTAATAATGTCGCCGCCTGTTCCGCCGGGGAGAAATTGATTGTAAAACATCCCGATCAAAAACAAGCCGGTGAGGCGGTGGACATTGAGGCGAATCTTTTGAACGCGAAGGAGAATTTGCCAACGAATGGCCGCAGCGATCTCGACAATGACATAGGCCACGATGGCGGCTGCAACCCAGCGATAGTTGGCTTCTTGCAAAGCCTTGCCCATTTTATGGCGCTGCTCCGGATCATGAAAAACCCAAATCAGGAGCGCGATCGTGACCGCAAGCTGCAATGCTGTGACAAAAACCTTCTTCATGCGCCGAAGCGTTCTTTCCAAATTTTAACCGAGCGCTGAATTTCCTCGACGGTTTTTCGCGGACTCATTTCCCAAACCCACGCGCAATCTTTTGGCAACAGCGGCACCAGTTTCGCAAGATCGACATCTCCGCTAAACGGCGGCTGATGATCCTGGGCCGGCCAGATGCAATCCTGAACGTGACAGCCGAATGCGCGCGGACCGATTTGGCGAAGTCACTCCGCGTGATCGAGAAAGGCGAGGTTCTCCTTGATTTGAATGTGTCCAAAGTCGTGCCAGTAACCGACTTGCGGCGAATTCAGTTCGTCGAGTAGCGCTGGCAGTTCGCGTTCGCTCGGAATTTCTTCGTAACCGCGGCGGCCTTCGATCCCGAGTTTTACTTTTTTCGGGGCCGTGTATTCGAGAATGCGACGCAAACAATCTTTCACGCGCTCGAGATGCGCCGCCGATGCCGCTTCGCGTTTCTCGACCGCGCGAATTTTGTCGCGAACATATTCGCGGGAAAGCAGTTCGCCTTTGCGAGCACGCTTGATGAATGAATC
>DASTJU010000004.1:0-5130 GCA_035716295.1 Chthoniobacterales bacterium
CAAAATTTACTGCCGCGGTGTTTTGCGTGCTGAACACCTCCAATTCAAACACCACGGTTCGGCCGAAGAATGGAAATTTGGGCGGCAGCTTCTGCAGCGTTGGCAGGGCGATGAAATCAACCTTCTTAAAGACCTGGCGGAGGTCGCGCTGCCATGCAGCCTGCCTCTTCAGCGCATCCTTGTAATTGTTCGTGGAATCCTGTTTGCCCAGATTGATGACTGTCTTGGTCGTGCCTCTTACTCCTTTTTTGTCCGTATATTTTTGATCGTTGAACCAGACGTCGGCAAATGCCACCGTTTTTCCGTCCTTCTGAGCCTGCTCCCATTTCGCCTTGAAGGCTTGATCGAGTTTTATGACCTTAAATCGCTTTGCGGCGAGAGCATCGTCGAGGGCTTTGTCAATTGCCGGGTCGGTGCCGTCAAGATAAAGCCGCCCAATTCTGATGTCTTTGGCCGAAGGGTTGGCTGCGACGGCACTTTCGTATCGGGCCGCAAACCCCCTCTGCAATAAGTCCATGCCTTGCACAAGGTGGGTCATGTCTTTGGCCATAGGCCCGACGGTATCCAAATGCTTTGGTGAAATAGGAAACACGCCCTTGATGGGAACGAGGCCGAAGGTCGTTTTCAAGCCCAAGATGCCGCAACAAGCCGCGGGAAGGCGAATGGACCCGGCCGTATCGGTTCCAAAGGCAACGTCCGCCATTCCGATTTCGACAGCCACCGCCGAACCGCTCGACGAACCTCCTGGAATAAATCTGTGTTTGCCATCCGGGAGGTTTCTCGGAGTTCCAAAGTAGCTGTTCTTGCCAGAAACCGTCACCGCAAATTCAGTGAGATTCGTTTTCCCCACAATCTGCACGTTTCGCTCCCGTGCCAGCTCCAGGCACTTCGCATCCTGCGAAGCCGGCGGACTGGTCCTGGCAAGATATTCGGAGCCCGCAGTGGTAACCACACCCTTCATGTCGATGAGATCTTTTACGGCGAGGCGCAATTGTTTGCTGTTTTCAGGGGGCGGCCAATAAACGATGAACGCGTGATCGCGAGAGCGATTTGCCGGACGTTTCTGCGGAGAGGCGGCGGCACTGAAAAAACTCATCAGCAAAAGCCCGGGAAGAACACATCGGGCGATGCCGCAGTGGCGATTTTTCATTTTATCACTGCATCATATTGTCGCCCAACGTCAATCCATACATGGTAGTGCCGAAAAGGAGTGCGGCTTTCAAACAGCGGCATTCCAGTTATTCAGACAGCCGTTTGCACGAAAGCGGACGCGAAGTTTGAGACTGCGTTCGGGGAATTGAATTTGTAACTTCGGGACTTGTGAGAGTGCTCGGGTAAAAGTAGAAATCACGTATGGGTTTAATATTCTTATCGTTGTAATTCTGTTGTTAGTCGGGGCTTTCCCGACAGGCGGTTATGGATTCGGCTACCGGTCGCACGGCATAATCGTAACCATTCTCGTAATCGTTTTGATTCTGTATTTGCTCGGTCGCCTGTAAAGTGCGCGATGTCGATGGATCGATTTAGACGCGACGTTAATCCCACGGAAAGCCACCTCCGCCACTTCACGTAGGTTAACTACCAAATGCAATGGCTATGCAAAGGATGTGCAGCGGCGTTGCAGAATGGATTTCGCGTTCAAGTTTGGCAATAATCGTCGAGCAAATTGCTCACGAGAGGACTCGAACCTCCACGGGTTGCCCCATACGGTCCTGAGCCGTACGCGTCTGCCAATTCCGCCACGTGAGCTCGAAAATGGGCCGCTTAAATTGCTCTGCCAATTCGTGCGCGCAAGCCGAAAGACGAGATGTCGATCTTGGCCCGCGAATTAACCGCGCCGCCGTTTCCGCGCCCTTGCTTCAAGCTGCTGCGCTTTGCGCGCTTTGCCTAGCGAGCGCAGCAAATCGGCATAATTGGCGGCGACAATTTCGTAATCTTCCGGCGGCTGATCGGTCGCTTCTTCCCAGCTTTTGAGCGACGCGCGATATAGCTCGGCCGCTTTCGGATAATCGCCGCGGGAATGATAAACCACCGCCAGATTGCATTTTGATTGCGCGATGTCGGGATGCATCGGCGGCAGCACTTTTTCTCTAATTCCAAGCGCGCGCAGGTGAGTCTTCTCCGCTTCGGCGTAACGCTTCTCGTTGGTGTAAAAGACTGCCAGATTATTCAGAACAGATGCGACGTCGGCGTGCTGCGGCCCGAGCTGTTTCTCGTAAATCTGAAGCGCATGCAAGTAGTACGGCTCGGCCGCTTTTTGCCGGCCTGATTTCCGGAAAATCAGCGCAACATTGTTGAGCATCGTTCCCAAATCCGCGTAGGGCAGATCGTCCAGTTGCGTTCCGGCCGAGATCGCTTTCTCATAATAACGGATCGCTTCTTCCTGCTGGCCGAGATTGTCGCACAAAAAAGCGAGTCGGCGGGCCGAACGGTAAAGCAAGCGTTGATCGGGTGGCTTCGCTTTTTCCAGAACACCGTGCGCCTTTAGCAGGTAAGGCTTGGCTTTGACGCGATCGCCACTTTGATCGAGAAGCGTCCCGAGTTTCTCGTAACTCAACGCCAGTGAGTTGTCGTCCTCGTTAAATGTGCGCTTGGCCAGTTCGAGTAAAGTTTCGGCAACGCGAACGGCTTCGGGCAAACGACTACTCGCGCGAAGCGTCTCGAGTTTGTCGTTGAGAATACTCCAAAGTTTCTCTTCGCCTTTCATGCGGCAATCACCAGCCTTCGCTCAGCTGGGTGACAAGCCGGCTAGCCAGTTCTTCCGTGGCCAAAGGCAGGGCCTGCCGCTCGTCGGTGGTCACGTCCGTTCCGACGAAAAAACTCGTGGTGCCGACAACCTCGCCGGAGGGACCGAGCGATTTACCATCCGGACCTACCAACCGGTATCTCACGCGCATGGAGAGATTGAATTCGCTCGTCGCCAAAACGTTCCCCCGAACCGAGCGCGCCGGCGATCTGCTGATGCGAATGATTTCACCTTTCAGAGTTGCATCCGCCGAATCGCCACTTCCAATTTTAAAACTACCGTCCTGTTGAAATTGTTTGATCACAGTGCCGGTCACGAGCACTTCCACCCGCGGAATAAGCGTCTTGTTCTCGAAAGTCGGGATCGCGATTGTGTGAATGTCCCGAAGATAATACGGCTTGGCCGGGCCGATGTGGTAGCCAAGGCAACCACTCAAACTGAGGCAGGCTAACGCCGCCACAATTGAATTTTTCACGGCGTCGGCGAGGCCGTTGCTTCAGAAGAACCGGAATCCTCCGGCGGCGGAGGTGTCGCGCTCTCAACCGGCGCTTCATTCGGCGTGCTCGACGGCTCGGGCGTCGGGCTGGTTTCCGGTTCTGATGAAGACTGAGGCGCGGCGTTCGGGCTTGGAGATGTCGAAGCCGGCGGGGGAAGCGAGCCGTCCAAGTTCGGCGGCAATATGGGTGCGGAATTCGGAGCGGACGTGCTTTCGGCGGCGCTCTTCGGTTTTTCCTGATCTGCGCCTTTCTTTTTTTCCGCTTCCTTTTCCTTTTCTTGTAACGACTGAAGCACTTTGTCGCCGAGTTTTGCCCGCAATTGATCGATCCGTTTCTTCGCCTTCTCGCTTTCAGCTGATCCCGGCTGCTGTCGAATCACCTCGTTGTAATAAATAACCGCCGCGCGGTAGGCTTTCATTTTGTCGTAGTAGCGGGCAACGTCGAACGACCTGCTCGTCGCCTTGTGTTCCAACTGTTGAAGATTGGCGCGCGCTTGAGCTGCTTTTTCGCTGTTAGGGTAACGAAACAAAAAATCCTGGAATCCGGTTCGCGCGTTGCTCGTCGCCGCGATGTCCTTGGTCCCAGCGCGCGAAGCAGTGAACCAGATGTAACCAATCTGATATTGCGCATCCGCCGCCACCGGATCGTTTGGAAATTTATCCACTACGGCCGCATACGCCTGGAGAGCGGCATCGTTCGATCCTTGTTTCTCGCGCGCCAGGCCAATGTCGAATTGTGCGCGCGCCGTATATTTTCCGTAGGGCGCAGTCCGAATCACCGCCGCAAAAATTTCTACCGCGCGATCCATCGACGTCGCCAGCGGAATCCCCAGCAATTTCAGTTTCTTTCCGGCCAGATACATTTCTCCGATCCGGAATTGAGCTTCGATCGCTTCATTGAAATGCGGGCTCGTCCGGTAACTTTCTACGATGGCCCGATACGCCGCCGCAGCCACCAGGTAGTCATGCACCTGCTCCATCAATACAGCTGCGCGAAACGCGGCGCCGGGGGCCAGCGCGTCATGAGGATATTTCCGGACAAGTTGACGATACGCGCGAATGGCCCGCTTCGGATTGTCTTCTTTTTCCGACGTCTGACCGATCTCAAAAAGCTCGGCCGCGTTTCCGTTTAGTTGCTCTTCGCCGGGCGCGACATACTTCGCTTTTTCACCGGGCCGAAAAACGACCGCAGCATCGCTCGATTGCGCCAAAAACAGGCCCAGCGCGAGCAGGAAACACAACGGGAGAACTCGGAATTTCATCGGGACTGGCAGGGTAATTGACTTATCCTCTCCGTCAAGTTGCGCCACACCCGAAACGGCCACCGATTCGCGCCCTACAAATTGCGAGATCGACATCTTCCCGCGCGTTCCGATTTAGCTTAGATTTCCGCTGGATTTTGAACCTGACCGGCCAACAAAAAATTCGAATCGGCGCCTGCGCCTGGAGTTTCCCGGATTGGCGCGGACGCTTTTATCCGTCCGAACTGCCCGATTCCGAGTGGCTCGAATTTTATGCCCGCTATTTCCCCGCAGTCGAAATCGATTCGACCTTTTACAGCGTCCCGGCCGAGAACGCGGTCCGGCGCTGGGTCGAACTGACTCCCGCTTCCTTTCGTTTCAGCTGCAAACTTCCGCGCGAAATCACGCATGTCTGCCGGTTGCGCGATTGTACCGCCGAATTGAATGCGTTTCTGCGCGCGATCGAGCCGCTCGAGTCCAAGCTCCAGGTCGTGCTGATTCAACTGCCGCCATCTTTCACGCCCAAGGATGGCAGACAGATCTTGCGAAAATTTCTGGTGCAACTTCCGAAAGGTTTCCGGTTTGCCATTGAATTTCGTCATCCCGACTGGCACCGGCCGCCAATCATCCGCTTGCTGGAACAACAC
>DASTJU010000005.1:0-3405 GCA_035716295.1 Chthoniobacterales bacterium
AGATCCGGTTCGTGGTCACGCCGAAGATCGGTTCGGCAAAGTTATCACGCGATGTGACGATGGATGATATTCGGACCGCGGTGGAAGCGTTATAGCCCTCGCGCATTGCGGTAATATTCAGCCAGGCCTTCCGCGACACTGTCGGCGTATTCGCGAAAGATACTTTTCCGATCGACGCCGTTGATCTGCTTCGTTTCGCCATAATCACCGGCCTGGATGCGCGCGAACCCGTCTTTGCTGTTCATGACATAAGGCTCGCAGTAAACGACCGGGCAGCGATAAAGCCGCGTCGCCAACAAATTGCGCGCGTAAACGTATCCGCTCGATCCAACTTTTGTGGTCGTGAGCGTGGTTGGATATTGATAAGGCGGAAGACCGGTCGCCTTCGCCAATGAACCAGCGACGATGTCGGCGATCGCCAATTCTTCGTCATAGGCGCGGCTAAGCAAACGCCGGATCATCTCAAAGCGTTCGTCATCGAGATCGAGCTCGTCCTGCAAATACGAACCGTTCACGAGCAGATGGAGATGATTATTCTCGATCAAAGTTGGATTGCCCGGATCCCCCCACCCTTCGGCATTGAAATGCAGACAAAGGACAAGGTCAGGATGCAGCGTCGTGTTAACGAGCACGGCGCGGCGACGGATCTCGCTGGAGCGATAAAAAAGCATTTCGCTTTGCCATCGAATTGTTTTCTCTTTTTCGGGATCTTTTGGATCGAGAACGTCGGGTCGCGGCTGCGGCAGGCCGTTCTTAATCAGAATTTTTCGGGCAAGCTTCTTGAAATCGCCCGGCCGTTTCGGAGTGACCGGGTCGGTGCTGTTACGGACGAACAAAACTGTGGCGCCGAGTTTTCTTAATCGCGAAGCGAGCATTCGCGACACGCGCAACGTCAAATCGCCTTCCGTCACCGGTTTGGTATCGCCCACTTGAAACCAGCGCTCCTCCATCTTCGCCCATTTGCCGCCGAGATGGCCCGGGTCGAGCGCGACACGCAATCCCGCCAACGGCTTGTTTGGTTTCGCGGGCGGCAAAGATTTCGCCGGCCGCCAGAGGCGTGGAACGCGCGCTTTCGAATTGAGATCCGGGGCGAAATGGAGAGTGAAAATACTGTGCGATTCGCGGTTGGTCACAATCTGCGCGGCGTCGTTGTCGATCTTGATCAAGTCCGTCGCGAACCCGTGCGTGCAATAGACGCCGTTGATGAGATGCGCGAATTCGTCGTGAGTAATGGTGCCCTGATAATTCTCGAGGACACTCCACTTCGGCTTGCTGCCAAGGACCCCGAGATTGTCGGCGGCAGTTGAGACACCTGGAAAGAGCGACAATCCCAGCAGGAGCGCTCCGAGCAGCCTTTTCACGCCGCAATCAAGCATCGACTGCTGGATTTTGCCGCCATTAATACGAAGATCGCAAAATGCTGACTGTTCTCTTTCTCGGTGACATCGTGGGCGAGCCTGGCCGCAATGCGGTCATTGCCCGGCTCCCCGAATTAAAGGAACAGCACGGCCTCGATTTTATTGTGGTGAACGGCGAGAACGCCGCGGGCGGGCGCGGCATCACCGGGAAAATTACGATCGACCTTTTGCGAGCCGGGGTTTCAGTCATCACCACCGGCGATCACGTTTGGGACCAAAAAGATATTCTTTCATTCATCGACACCGAGCCACGATTGCTGCGGCCGCTAAATTATCCGGCCGGCGCGCCTGGAAGCGGATCGATCGTGCTCGAGACCGCGAAGGGAAAGATCGGCGTGATCAGTGTCCAATGTCGCACTTTCATGCAGCCGATTCTGGAGAACCCATTTCGCACGATGGACGAAACGGTCGCCCGGATGCGGGAGGAAACTCGAAACATCATTGTCGATGTTCATGGTGAAACCACGAGCGAGAAGATCGCGATGGGCCATTTTCTTGACGGCAAAGTTTCGGCTGTGATCGGAACTCACACTCATGTTCAAACCGCGGACGAGCAAATCCTTCCCGGCGGCACTGCCTTTTTATGCGACGCCGGAATGTGCGGCCCGGTAAATTCCATTCTCGGCCGCGCGGTCGAACCGATTATGAGCCGGTTTGTTTCGAACATGCCGGCTGCGTTTCCGGTCGCCGCGGGGGAAGTTCGCCTCCACGGCGCGTTGATCGAGATCGACGAAAAGAGCGGCCGTGCTGCGCGAATCATCCGCGTAGACGAGCCCGGACCGGCGCAGCCATCGAGCGAGCCCGAGCCGAAGATCGACAACGAACAATCGCCGAACCCGGAACAGACGTGAGCGAGGACGATTCAGGCTAAGAATTGTGATCGCCAACTTCGAATTGTTTGATCAAGCTGATCGTCAATAATCGCTAACCATGAAAACACTGTTTGTTGTCTGCTTCGTAACAACGCTCGGACTTTCAATGGCAAGATCCGCCCAGCAAGAGGGAAATCCGGAGGCGGTGAAAATTGCCCGGGAAGGTTCACAAGCTGCCAAGGATCAGGATTGGAATAAAGCCATCGAGCGTTTCCGCAAAGCCGCCGAGATCGATCGAAAATACACGCAGAACCTGGCCATTGCTTATCAACAGCGCGCATATTCCTACGCCAACGATCAAAGGTTTCAGGACGCGCTGACAGATTTGGCCGAAGCGATCAGAATCAATCCTCGCGACGCGCACGCATTTGAGCAGCGGGCGGCGATTGAAATGAAGATGATCGATTACGAAAAGGCGTTGGCAGACTACGGGGCGGCGGCCGCCATCAATCCCGGGGAGATCAAATATCATCTTTATCGTGGCTATATCTATGAACTGCGCGGCGACATTCAAAACGCGATGGCCGAAAACGATGCTGCGTTGAAGATTAATTCGAAGAACAAAGAAGCCGTGGAACGCAAGCATCGCTTGCAAAAGATTCAGGCGGCAACGGCGCCTCAAGCACCGGCAAATGCAACACCAGTCGCGGCGCCACCGGGACCTCCAAAAAAGAAACCGTAGTCCGATTCGGCTTTAACGCCGTTCAGGATTTGCTGCCGTTCTGAGAATCGGCGTCGACTTCCTCTTTCGGAGGAGGCAAGAAACGTCGCTTCCGGCGATTGGCCGGCAGCGGCGTCAAAGTCATGGTGATATTGCGGCCGGTAATCTTGGGTTCCATTTCGACCTGCGACATTCCGGAAAGATCGTCGCGCACTTTATGCACCAACTGCATTCCGAATTCCTGGTGCGCCATTTCACGGCCACGGAATTGAAGCTGGACCCGAACCTTGTTGCCGCGCTCGAGAAATTCCTCACCGTGGCGAACCTTGGTCAAATAGTCGTGCTCGTCGATGTTAACGCGAAACTTGATTTCCTTCAGCCGTGCGCCGCCGGCTTTTTTGTCTTTGTCATGCTTGGAAAGGTCGTAACGAAACTTCCCAAGCGAAACGATTTT
>DASTJU010000006.1:0-11540 GCA_035716295.1 Chthoniobacterales bacterium
GTCGCTCAGATTTTCAAATGGCAGCACCGCGATCGACTTGTCGATCTTGCGGGCGGACGCGCGCGGGAGGAGAAAGAAACCGGCGGCCGCGGAAATAACAATGCCGGTGGCAACAAGCATAAGGACATTGCGGCGCAGATGCGAGCCGGGCGCTGCGACCGCAGGCGTTGCTTTAATCCCTTGAGACGTGACGTCGAAAGCCCACGCCAGAATCAGGGCAATCGGAAAACCGATCAGCAGTAAGACGATGACCAGCCGCAACGACCAGTTCGGCAATTCCCACGCCGGAAACGCGGCTGAAGCCAGTTGGATGATGCCGCCGGCCGCGATCACGTAGGCGACCGCGACGCGGTAAACCTTCCGCCGCTTCACTTCTTCGAAGAAGCCGCTCATAGGAACAAGATTCGATCGATTATCGCTCAACGGCAACGATTAGACAGGCAATTTGAACGCCCCGTTCACTTAACGCCGGTGGCGAAGACCGTCTGAAATTGCGGATTCTCTTTTTCTCGCGAAACCACGCTTACTTCGATCTCGCGAAAGCCGCCTTTTTCCAGAAGCTCATGCAACCGCACCTCACTGAAACCCAGCCAGCGGTCAGCATAAAGTTCGCGCGCTCTTTCGAAGCGATGACTCAACAAGTCGAGGACCACGACCCGGCCGTTCCTCTTTAAAATGCGGTGGGCCGCCTGGATCGCCCGCTCGGGCTTGATCGCGTGATGCAACGCCTGACTCAAGAGGACGAGATCGACACTATCTTTTGCAACCGGCGGCTCTTCCAGATCGCCCAGCCGGTACTCGAGATTTTTGAAGCCGTGCTTTTTCGCAAGCTTGGAACCGAACTCCACCATCTTCGGTGAATTATCGATCGCGATGACTTTGCGCGCGCTTTTCGCCAGCAATTGGGAAAGTGTTCCCTCGCCCGCGCCAAGATCGACAATGGTCAGGCGCGGAACGAGCGAGATCAACGCGTGCGAGAGCGCCCGCCAGGAACGTCCCGGGACATAACTGCGGCCAAACTTTCCGGCCAATTCATCAAAATATTCGCGCGCTTTGTCCTGACGTTTGCGCAAGGCGAGCTTCAACGCGGTCCGGTCGCGCGCGGTTTCGGGCACTTCACGCGCAAGGGTGTCGATAATTTGCTGCACGCGACCACGCGTGCCATTGCGACCTGCGGTTTTCGTCGCGCCGTAATAAACATTTTTTCCCGCCCGACGATCCGCGACCACACCGGCACGCTTCAATTGAGCGAGATGACTCGAGATGCGCGATTGGCCCATGTTCAGGATCTGCTGGAGCTCGGCCACCGAAAGCTCTTCTTCTTCCAGCAAGAGCAGCAATCGCAGGCGGGTCGGATCCGCCAGCAGCCGCAACAAATTAATGGTTGACGTCATTGCTGTCCTGAGACGATATATCTACATATCATGATTGGTCAATATGTTCGACCTAGCTTGATTTCTGCTCCCGTCACTCATCACTAGTCACTCGCCACTTTCTTTTATGTCGCGTCGCTACGTTTTTTCTTCCGAATCCGTCGGTGAAGGTCATCCGGACAAAGTTTGCGACACGATCAGCGATGCCGTTCTCGACGCGTGTCTGAGACAAGATCGACATGCGCGCGTCGCCTGCGAAACCTACGCCAAAAGTCACACCGTCATTGTCGGGGGCGAAATTACGCTTCCAAATTTGGCGGAAGATCGCGCGCTTGAAACAGTCGTGCCGATTTCCAAGATCGTGCGCGATTGCGTGCGCGAAATTGGCTACGTCAATGACGACGACGTTTTTCACGCTGACAAGATCGACATCCAAAACATCATTACGCGCCAATCGCCCGACATCGCCCAAGGCGTGGACGCGCGCGCCGCAGAAGGCAAAGACACGTCGGAACAAGGCGCGGGCGACCAGGGTTTGATGTTCGGTTATGCGAGCGACGAAACGCCGGAGCTCATGCCGGCGCCGATCATGTTCGCGCACCGCTTGGGCCGGGAGCTGACACGCATTCGAAAAAGCGGAAAAGTTCCGTGGCTTCGCCCGGATGCGAAGTCGCAGGTCTCGGTGATTTACGACGACGGCAAACCGGTCGGCATTTCATGCGTGGTCGTTTCGACACAGCACGCGAAGGACGTGAAGCATTCTGAGATTCGCAGCTTCATCATCGAGGAAGTCATTCGCAAAGTTTTGCCGAAGGAAATGCTGAGCGATGACACGCAGTTTCTGGTTAATCCAACCGGAAGTTTTGTTGTCGGCGGTCCGGAAGGCGACACCGGTCTGACCGGTCGGAAAATTATTGTCGATTCCTACGGCGGCATGGGACGTCACGGCGGCGGCGCGTTCTCGGGAAAAGATGCGAGCAAAGTCGATCGCAGCGCGGCTTACATGGGCCGTTGGGTCGCGAAGAATGTTGTTGCTTCAGGACTCGCTTCGAAATGCGAGATTCAATTCGCGTACGCGATTGGTCATCCCGAACCGCTCAGCGTTCACATCAACACTTTCGGCACGCACACCGTCGACGAAGAAAAAATCGAACGCGCGGTAAGATCGACATTCGGCTTCAAACCGGCGGCGATCATCAAGCAGCTTGATCTGCTGCGTCCGATTTATTCCAAGACCACCAACTACGGACACTTCGGCAAAATTGACGATCCCGACATCACCTGGGAGCAAACCGACAAGGCCGCGGAATTGAAGAAGGCGACAAAATAATTTTATGAGCACGACAACCACTGGGACCAAAACAAAACAGGATTACAAAGTCGCCGACATTTCGCTGGCCGATTTTGGACGCAAAGAAATCTCGATTGCGGAAAAGGAGATGCCGGGACTGATGGCGATCCGCGAAAAATACGCACCCCAAAAGCCGCTAGCCGGCGTGCGCATCACCGGCTCGCTCCACATGACGATTCAGACCGCGGTGTTGATCGAGACACTGGTCGATCTGGGCGCGAGTGTGCGCTGGGCTTCATGCAATATTTTTTCGACCCAAGACCACGCGGCCGCGGCGATCGCGAAGACCGGCGTGCCGGTGTTCGCCTGGAAAGGCGAATCACTCGAAGAATATTGGTGGTCCACTTATCAAGCGATCTCGCATCCGGACGGTAAAGGCCCGCAATTGATCGTCGATGACGGGGGTGACGCGACGTTGCTGATCCACAAAGGTTACGAGCTCGAAGAAGGCAGCGATTGGGCGAAAACAAAATCGGCGAACAAGGAAGAGCAGGTCATTAAAGATCTGCTCCTCGAGATTCAGCGCGAGAATCCCTATCGCTGGCACGAGATCGCGAAAGATTGGCGCGGCGTTTCCGAAGAAACGACCACCGGCGTGCATCGCCTTTACAAGATGCATCAGGAAAACCGGCTCCTGGTTCCCGCGATCAACGTCAACGATTCGGTCACGAAATCGAAGTTCGACAATCTCTACGGCTGCCGGCATTCGCTGGTCGACGGATTAAATCGTGCGCTCGACGTGATGATAGGCGGCAAAGTCGCTGTCATCTGCGGTTACGGCGACGTCGGCAAAGGCTGCGCCCAATCGCTTCGCGGCCAGGGCGCGCGCGTGGTCATCACCGAGATCGATCCGATCAACGCGCTCCAAGCCGCGATGGAAGGTTACGAAGTCACGACAATCGAAAACACGTTCGGCCGCGGCGACATTTACATCAGCGCAACCGGTAACACTGACGTGATCACTCTCGCGCACATGGAGAAGATGAAAGACCAGGCGGTTGTCGGGAACATCGGCCACTTCGATAACGAAATACAGGTCGATGCGCTGAACGACGCCAAAGGCGTGAAGCGAACGAACATCAAACCGCAGGTCGACAAATACACATTTCCGGATGGCCACGAGATTTTTCTACTCTCCGAAGGCCGGCTGCTGAATCTCGGCAACGCCACCGGTCATCCGAGCTTTGTCATGTCGAACTCATTTTCCAACCAGGTTCTCGCGCAATTGGATCTCTGGAAGAACCGCGACACCTACAAAGTCGGCGTCTACGTTTTATCGAAGAAACTCGACGAAGAAGTCGCGCGCCTGCATTTGGAAAAAATCGGCGTCAAACTTTCGAAACTGACGAAAGCACAAGCCGATTATCTCGGCATTCCGGTCGACGGCCCGTTCAAATCCGAGCACTACCGCTATTGATCCGGTGGCGACGCTCAACGCGTTTTGGCAGCGGCTTTCCTACCAAAACGATTTCCGCACTTCCACGTGCGTGGCTTCAACGTAAGAACATCCCGCAGCTTTGCCGCGACGCCATTTCCCCCAAACATGCACCGTCCGGTGATCGTGTGCAGCATCGGTCAGGATTTTCGATTCGTGGAACGGCGCGGCGAGTGAGATCGATGTCGATCTTCCGGAATGGAAAACGAACATGATTTGTGAAGCGCACGATTCGCCCGGATATAAACTCACTTTCCCGACCTGATCGAACGACGATCCCGTTCGTGCCGCGCCCGCACTGATCGCAACAGGTTTTGGCTTTTCCGGTTCACCGCAACCGGAGAGCACAAAGACGATCGCAGAGAGCGACAAGAAGATGCGCGTCTTCACGGATGAAAATGCGGCGGTCACAGACCGCCGCTACAGTGGATCAACTGACCGTCACGCTAACAACGTCACTCGGTTGACCGATTTCTTTTTCGTTCATCACTGCGCGGGCAGTATAACGGAATTCGCCTTTACCGGCCGCGGTATCGATCGCGGGGGTGCGAAAAAAGAAACCGACCTTTCGCGGAGATTTGTCGCCTTTGCTTTGGCGATAAAGATTGATTCCGGAAACGCCGCCGCCGGCTTTACGAAACGGGATCGTGACAAAGTTTCCAGTCTGACGCGCGCGACCGAGCTCGGCCTTATAATTTTGTGCGTCAACTTTTCCGCTGTCGATTTTGAGTTTCTTGCCGATGTCGGCATTGAACTTCGACTGGCCTTTGATTCGTTCGACCCGCGCTTGCCGGCGGGTATCGATTCCGGGACGAACTGGCGTCGGCGCGCTGCCGCCAGCGGGAAGATCGACATAGTCGCCGGAAGATTGCCCGCTCAGCACGGAGTTGGCGACGTGGCCCGGATCGGAATCGATGTCCGGACCGAGCGTGGTCAGAATGTGGACGGCGTATTTCGAATCGTTCACCGCATTGGTAATCTCGGCGTCGGAAAATCCGAGATCCTTTCCAACTTTGGGAAATTCCTTGGCGAAATTGTTATACCAGTCGGTCCGACCGGCCCGGTCCACGGGAAAATAAGATTTGCTCATTCGTTGTAACGCTCCTGTGGATCGTCATACCCGATTTCCAGCGGCCAGGTCAATTCTGTTCCCGTTGCGCGAGAATGAATTTCCCCAACGCGCGGCTCTCCTCATCGGATGCGGCTTGCAAGTTACGCAGCATTTTTTCCTGATCTTCGCGCGAACGATTTTGGCCGAGCTTGAACTTCGCCTCCACCCTCGCGATGTCGATCTTAAAACCGACGATCGCTTTCAACATTCCGTCGAATTCCTTTTCGGATAACGGGATCGTCCACGGCTTCGGCATGGGCGATTCGTATTTTGCGGTTGTATCGAGAACGATCTGCTTCAACTGCGCTTCATCGACAATCGACGGCTTTCCGTAAACGTGAACGACCGCATAATTCCACGTCGGCACGGTGTGCTGCATCTCGTAGCAAGACGGTGAAATGTAAGCGTGCGGTCCGTGGAAAATGCAGAGAATTTCGTCGCCATCCGCGAAATGCTTCCATTGCTCGTTCGCCCGCGCCATGTGACTCCGCAAAACGTTCGCATCTTCATCGAACAAAACCGGCAAATGACTCGCGTAGATTTTGCCGTGGTCACTGGTGATCAAAGTCGCGAAGCCGTGCGCGTGAACGAAGGCGTTGATCGATTGTCGGTCTTCTACGCGATTAAATGGCGGGATGTACATCAGTTTGCTTCCGCGATCTTTTTTGCAAGATAAGCCGAGAAATATCCGGCGTAGTTCTTTTGCAATTCCGGGCGTTGCCAATCTTTACCGGTTAACGTCTTGCGGCAATTACGCGCGCCGCAATTGCATTCGACTGAGTAATCGTCGTCATCGGTCATTGCCCAATCGTGGGTCAGCTCTTCG
This sequence comes from Chthoniobacterales bacterium, assembly GCA_035716295.1. Classification (GTDB taxonomy): domain Bacteria; phylum Verrucomicrobiota; class Verrucomicrobiia; order Chthoniobacterales; family UBA10450; genus AV40. The sequence goes on from DASTJU010000006.1 coordinate 6,097, forward strand.
CCAGCGGGAACATCACGCATCGCCACGAAAGTGATCTCGCCGCGAATGCCGAGATTCGGTTCGCAGGAATGATTTGTATACAACATCGACAACTCGCGTTCGTCGTCAGTCACCGGCGCAATGAACAAATCGTCGTCGATTTGGATTTCCACCGGCCCAAGCCGCGGAGTGATTTCACGACGCAAAGTTTCACGATCGACAATGTGTCCGCCTTTGACCGCGACGATCTCGCCTTTGACGATATCGGCCTTGGCAAATAATCCGCGCCCATGAATTTTACTCTGGCGCACTTCCGTTTTCGGGGACCGATAAGAAAGTTGGATCATGATTAATTGCGGCCGACCCGGCCGCCTCTACAGTTGTCGATCCAATGAAAAACCGCCAGGCCGCCGTCATTTTCATTTTAGTCACGGTGACCCTCGACATTCTTGCGATGGGTTTGATCATTCCGGTTTTGCCGAAGCTCATTCTCGATTTTCTCGGCGGCGTGATGACCGATACAGCGAGATGGAGCGGGCGATTTGCGGTGGTCTTCGCGCTAATGCAGTTCTTTTTCTCACCATTGCTCGGCGTTTTATCCGATAAATTTGGCCGGCGTCCTGTGATCCTGCTTTCCAACCTGGGGCTGGGCTTGGATTACATTGTGATGGCGATGGCGCCGACGCTCTACTGGCTTTTCCTGGGCCGCCTCATTTCCGGCATTACCACATCAAGCATTCCGACAGCGATGGCCTACATCTCTGACGTAACACCGAAAGAAAAACGCGCCGGCGCGTTCGGCATGATCGGGGTCGCTTTCGGAATCGGATTTATCCTGGGTCCGGGCCTCGGAGGATTACTCGGCAAAAGCGATCCACGTCTCGCTTTCTGGGTGGCGGCTGGACTAAGCTTGCTGAACTGGCTTTGGGGGTTCTTCTTCGTTCCGGAATCGCTCCCGCCGGAAAAACGACAGGAGTTCGCTTTGCGACGGGCCAATCCGGTCGGCTCGCTCAAACTTTTGCGCTCGCATCACGAACTCTGGCGGCTTGCCACGATTCAGTTTCTCGCCTATCTCGCGCACAATATCTTCGCCGTTTGGGCCCTTTACGCCATGTATCGATATGCCTGGAACACCGATGAAGTTGGGTACTCTCTCGTCTTCGTCGGAATCGTCACGGCCATCATTTCCGGCGGCTTGACCGGACGAATGGTGAAACGCTTTGGCGAAAAAGCGACGCTCTATATTGGTCAGTTCTTCGGTGCTTCCGGTATGTTTGTGGCCGGCATCGCGAAAACAGGCGCCCTGTTCGTCGCTTCGATTCCAATCATCTCGCTCTGGAACATTTCCATGCCTGCCGCACAAGGCATGATGACACACCGCGTGAGCGAACGGGAGCAGGGCGAACTCCAAGGCGCGCTTCAGAGCATGCGTTCGATCACGTTTATTCTTGGGCCTTGGATGTTTCTCAAGATCTTCGGTTGGTCTATCGATCCCAAACACGCGCTGAATTTACCGGGCGCGCCGTTCTATGTCGCAGCGGCGTTGCTCTTCGCTGCCATGTTGATGTCGACGCGGATCAAACAAGATGCGCCATCCGCGCCAATTTCGACATCTCCTCTTCCCGATGTCGTGCCACCAGAAAGCATTCCTTCCGGGCCGATCGCGCCCATCATGGATCAAGAAGAAAACATTTGAGCAATCGCCCGGAGTCGGCGATTGAACCGATGTGAAAGCAACCGGGCGTGGCGTGATTGTCGCGTTGACGATTTGTTCCTGGATCGCGATTTCTAATCACTGCGCGCTCCGCGCGGTCACAACGACGACCGATACCGCTCAAAGCGGTTGTCCGTTCCATTCCAAGCCGGCAAAGCCGCAACCCCAACCCGTCGGAATCGAGTGCTGTAAAATTCTTCGCGCCGTCTCGACAACTCCGGCAAAGATCCTGGCGCCGGCAATTACCGATCTTGTTCATGTCGATCTTGGGTTCGATGCGGCTGCGGTTTTTGCACCGCCAAAAATTTCGTTCACGCCGGCAACGCTCGACACCGGGCCGCCCGGCCGAACGTCATTCGTTGAATTGATCGGGAGCATGCGCGCGCACGCTCCGCCTTCTCGCGCCTAACGATCGCCACTCGCGATCGTCACAACCAAAATTGCAGGGCAACTGCCTCGGTTGCCGTTTCCCGCAGGCGTAACAAATCAATTTCAACACCGACATGAACAAACAGATTTTAATTTTGATCGCGAGCATGATGCCGCTCGCCGTCATACCAATTCTAGCTCAGCCGACGCCGACCCCTAGCGCTTCTTCCCCAGCACAACATGCGCAACGATACACCTGCCCGATGCATCCCGAGATCGTGCGGGCCGAGCCAGGGCAGTGCCCGAAATGCGGAATGACACTGGTGCCGATCAAAGAGGAGAAAAAACGTTCAACGCCCAACGCTCAACATCCAACGTCGAACTCAGAACATGTAATGCATAACGCAAACGGCATGGCGATGCCCCAGCATGCCGATCACAAAAATGAAATGAAGATGCAATCGTCGGTCAACATGGCCGATCCAATGAGCCGGGAAAGTTCCGGCACCGCCTGGGTTCCAGATTCCACGCCGATCTACGGCCGGATGTGGATGTTCGGGGACGACATGCTGATGTTGCACGGCGGAATTTTTCCGCGCTACACCAACGTGACTACGCGCCGCGGTGACGATCGGATCGACGCGCCGAACTGGATTATGGCGATGTTTTCCCATTCGTTAGGCGAAAATACCCAGCTTGGTTTTCGGGCGATGATGAGTCTCGATCCGCTCACTGAACAGGGCCGCGGTTATCCTTTACTCTTTCAAAGCGGCGAATCCTGGCACGACCAGCCCTTGCACGACCGCCAGCATCCGCACGATCTCTTTGACGAACTCTCGATAAGTTTGTCCCAAAAATTCACCGGCGATCTTAGCGCATATTTGTATTTCGGTTACCCGGGCGAACCGGCACTCGGTCCGCCCACGTTCATGCACCGGTTGTCGGCGATGGATGATCCGGATGCGCCGATCAGTCATCATTGGCAGGACTCGACGCATGTGACGTTCGGTGTTGCGACTGCCGGATTGCAATGGCGGACCGTGAAAATCGAAGGCAGCATTTTCACCGGTCGCGAGCCGGATGAACAACGGTACGACTTCGATCGACCGCGATTCGATTCCTACAGCGGTAGAATTTCATGGAACCCAACGCCCGACCTCGCGCTGCAAGTTTCGCACGGCTACATCAAGAGCCCGGAAGCGCTTGAACCCGATGCGAACCGTCACCGCACCACCGCGTCACTCATATATAATAGAGTACTCGGCCCGGATTCGAATTGGGCGACCTCGCTGGTCTGGGGACAAAACGACGACACCCACGAAGGAAAAACTGAATCGGTGCTGATCGAAACCAATTATCAGCGTGAACGGGACACGGTTTATGGCCGATGGGAACGTGTCGAGAAATCCGGACACGAACTCGTGCTCGCGCCCGCCGATTTCAACGAGATCTTCCCGGTCAATGCCGTTTCAATCGGCTACGTGCGTGATCTTTCGCACGCAAACAACATCGACATCGGTCTCGGCGGTCAATTCACGATCAACGTATGGCCGGACAAGCTCGATCGCTACTACGGCGGCGGACCCGGCTACGGATTCCAAGTTTTCCTTCGCATCCGGCCATCGCGGCACGATCACAGCGGAATGCAGCCGGACGAACCGTCGCACTCAATGCCTAAATAAAGGGCCGCGGGAGGCGAAGCCTTTTACGCGGTTGTCATCACCCCTGACTTGAATGAAAATTGACGCTCCGCGATGCACCGTCTTCCGAAGATAAGTTATTACGACATCGAGCGCATCATTGAGTTCGATTTCGTGCGCGCAACGGAAGCGGCCGCGCTTAATTCGTTGCGCTGGCTCGGGCGCGGCGACAAGGAAGCGGCCGACGCGGCAGCGTGCGATGCGATGCGCGGCATGTTCGATCTGATGAATATCTGCGGCGAAGTGGTGATTGGTGAAGGAATCAAAGACAACGCGCCTGGAATTTTTAAAGGCGAACACCTCGGCACCTGGGTCCCCGGCGCGCCCCAGTTCGACATTGCGATCGATCCGATCGACGGAACGACCAACATTTCCAAAGGCGCGCCCAACTCGATCAGTTGTATCGCGGCCGCGAGTCCGGAGGAAGGCGTCAAGGTCGCGCTTCGCGATGTGCCCTCGTTTTACATGTCGAAGCTGGCGTATGGGCCGCGCGTGATTCAATACACCCAGAAGCGCGGCGATTCGCTTCACATCGACGCGCCAATTGCCGAGACCCTCGCCATCGTTGCCCGCGCGGTGGACAAACGCGTCCAGGACGTGGTCGTGATAATACTCGACCGGCCGCGCCACAAAGAAATAGTCGAACAAATTCGCGAGTGCGGTGCGTCGCTGCGGATGATTGGCGATGGCGACATCGCTGCGGCCATGGCGCCCTCGTTGCCTGAATCCGATGTCGATCTTTATATGGGCATTGGCGGTTCGCCCGAAGCAGTGCTCGCGGCGGCCGGGATCAAGTGTCTCGGGGGCGAGATGCAATGCAAAATGTGGCCGCGCGACGACAAGGAACGCAAAAAACTCATCGCCGATGGTAATGAAAAAGAGCTCGAGCGCGTCTACACGGTAGACGATCTCGCCCAAGGCGAGAACATCGTTTTTTGCGCGACCGGGATCAGCGACAGCGCGCTCTTGCGCGGCGTGAAATCAAAAGGCACAACCGCGATCACGCATTCGATCCTGATGCGCGCCAAGAGCAAGACCGTCCGGTTCATCCGCGCGCTGCACAATTTGCAGAACAAAACGATCCGGCTGCGCTCTGACAATCGCGAGCATTTGATTTGATTATTAACCGCGAATTACGCGGATATCGCTGATGGGAAAAAGAAATCGAACCTTGCCTGTTATCCGTCTAAATCCGCGTAATCCGCGGTTCAATCTTTCTCGACAGGGTGGAAACCCTTGTTCAAGATCGACATCGTACCTCCGCCGCTTATGAAACAAATACCGAAAACCGAATTGTCGCCGGATAACGGCTGTATCATCGACATGAAATGGAAACTGGGGTCGCTCGGATATCACGCCAGCGCCGCCGGCAAAGAAGGTGCGCCCGCTTCCCAGGAAGCCGTCCGGCTACCCGAACTCGTCCTTTACGATCACACCGGTTTCAAAGGCGCTTATGCCCGGACGAATCTGAGTTTTCATTACATCGGCGATTTTTGGAACGACCGGGTCAGTTGTTTGATCATAGTCAGCGGTGTCTGGCGATTTTATCGCGACGAATATTACAAAGGTCCGCACTGGGACCTCGGCCCCGGCTACTACGAAAGCTTCTTCGCTGCCAAAGGCCCGGACGACGTCGTCAGTTCCTTCCAGTGCGTCGCGCTGACGTAGCGACCGATCTGAAT
>DASTJU010000007.1:0-18963 GCA_035716295.1 Chthoniobacterales bacterium
GGATCCGTCCTGCAACGGCGCCAATTACATGGGAGCGCGGGTCATCGCCCTCAATATCAGCGATCTTATAAACGGAGCGACGCTTCGAAGCGTAATAGCCGACGTGGATTCCTCTCATTTCACTTTGCTCCCCAGTAATTACCGCGGCACTCCTCCTCCCGCGGGTCGAGAAAATTTGGTAGTGGCAGAATCTGCGACCGCGTACGCGTGGGAAGTTTACAAGTTCCATGTCGACTATGTAGTTCCGTCTAATTCGACACTGACTGGACCGACTAATGTCTCTCAAACGTCTTACACCGGCGCGGCGGACCCGGTAGCCAGTTCGGGTAACAACATCGACACGCTGTCTGACAGAGCAATGATGCAGAACCAATATCGAAATATTGGCGGCGTCGAATCGCTCTGGGTCAATCACACAATTGGGACGCCATCTGCATCAACTCCAACCGGAATCCAGTGGGCGCAGATCGATGTGACTGGCGGAAACGTCACGACCACTCCGGTTCAAGAACAGATTTACAACAACGGCCTGGATGGACTTAACCGCTTCATGGGGTCTCTGGCAGTCGATGCCGTCGGGAACATGGCCGTCGGCTACACTGCTGAAAGCGTGAGTGTGTCACCGGACATCCGATATGCTGGCCGGCTATCGACCGATCCACTGAATACGTTGCCGCAAACTGAGGTAACAATGCTGCCGTCAGTTACGCGCAGCGTGCAAATGGGAGACTGCGGTGGATCGCCCTGCACCCGTTGGGGCGACTACAGCGCGATGAGTGTTGATCCAACAGACGATTGCACTTTTTGGTACACGAACATGTACTTCGCAACATCCGGTCTCAACTGGATCACCCGTATCGGCTCATTCAAGTTTTCCACCTGCTCTGCCGGTCCCACTCCGACTCCAAGTCCGACGCCCACTCCTGGCGGAACTCCAACTCCGCCGCCGACCGGACCAGCTGTGATGCTACTTCCCGTGCCGGGCTCCACCTTTACCTCTTCGAGCGTCACATTCCAATGGAGCGCGGGCAGCGCTACGGCTTATGGGCTCGTTATCGGTAGTTCGCCGAACGGCTCCAACATTTATTCTTCGACTCAGCTGCACGTGCTGTCGATCACGGTAAATAATATCCCCACCGACGGCCGTACCATTTACGTGAGATTATATTCTCAAGTTAACGGTTCCTGGGTATCGAACAGCTACACCTATAAAGCATTCAGTCCTTCGGCTACTCCAACTCCGACACCGACTCCAACTCCGGTTCCGACTCCCACTCCAACGGCCACGCCAACTCCGACACCGACCGCGACTCCCACTCCTACGCCAACGCCGGCGCCGACCGGTCCAGCCGTAATGTTAACTCCGGTCCCTGGATCAACCTTTACCTCTTCGAGCGTAACTTTTACTTGGAGCGCGGGCAGCGCTACGGCTTATGGGCTCATTGTCGGTAGTTCGCCCAACGGCTCCAACATTTACACTTCGACCCAGCTCCACGTGCTCTCAGTGACGGTAAATAATATCCCCACCGACGGCCGGACCGTTTACGTGAGACTGTATTCCCAGGTTAACAATTCCTGGGTTTTTAACAGCTACACCTATAAGGCTTTCCAGTAGACAGCGAATCAAGCGATTGCCACTGGTTAGGCGTTCAAGCGCGCTCGCTCGCGTCGTTATAGAACTCAATCTGCCGCCCACCGAGGCGGCGAACCACGCGCCAACCGTTTCCCGCCGCTACCGCCCGAAGATCTTGATCGGACATTGACCGCAGAATCCGCAGCTCCGCCGGATGGATGATGAAAATCTCCGGTTTGATGGCGAGCCGGGCAGCGATTTTCTTCGTTAAGCCGTCGAGGCCGTCAATCTTTTCCATAAGCAGGGCTCTTGTCGATCTTTCCCCAGAGTGTCGATCCGCCACCGCATTGGCGCAATTGGCGCAGGCGCGCTTCATCGGCTAAATTTTGCCGATGTCTTCGGAAACGATCGAGTTACGTGGCCATTTTATCGATTCACTCACCTTGCCAAAGGTTTTGGATCAGATTGTGACCCAGGGCGCCACTTTCAACATCGTGGAATTCAAGATTGGCCAAAAGCGCGTCGATCAAAGTTTCGCTCGAATCGAAGTGACGGCTCCGACCAAAGCCGAATTGGACGAACTCATCCAGCGTTTGCGAGAGCAGGGCGCAGAAGTGAACCGCCCTCAACTCGGCGATAAGTAATTGTCGATCTTATGCGCGAGCTTCTTCTTTGTCCGCCGGATCATTACGGCATCGAGTACGAGATCAATCCGTGGATGAGTCGAGCGCGCGGGGCGGAAGCACCGGTCGCGCAAGAGCAGTGGCGCGGCTTGCACGCGACTCTTCTCAAACTGAATTACAAAATCGATCTGGTCCCGCCGCAACCGAAACTGCCAGACATGGTTTTTACAGCCAATGCCGGGCTCGCTGTCGGCAAACAATTTATCCCCAGCAACTTTCGGCACAAAGAGCGCGCCGGCGAAGCGCCGCATTTTGCCAGCTGGATGGAAAAACGCGGCTTCCAAATTTCCTGGTTGCCCAAAGATGACTATTTCGAAGGCGAAGGCGACGCGCTTTTCGTCGGCGACACACTCTTTTGCGGTTACAAGTTCCGTTCCGACATTAAATCTCATCGCGCGGTCGCGGAGATGCTCGGCTGTCTGGTCGTCTCAGTGGAACTTGTCGATCCACGCTTTTATCATCTCGACACTTGTTTTTGCCCATTGCCCGACGGCGCGGCCGTTTGGTTTCCCGCGGCATTTGACGAATACGGTCAGCACGCCATTCGCGAACATGTTTCCGACCTAATCGATGTCGCGCCGGAGGAAGCGATGCACTTTTGTTGCAACGCGGTCGTGATTGAGCGCGATATCGTCTTGCCGGAAGGCGCGCCTAAACTCGTCGCCGTCCTGACCGACCGCGGCTACCGATGCCATCAGCTTCCGATGACCGAATTCCTTAAGGCCGGCGGCGCCTGCAAATGTCTGACTCTGTTTTTGCCCCAGCGCGAAAAAATCTAAGCTTTCTTACTCCGTTTTGTCCGCAGCGCTGATTCGATTTTGCCGAGTGGCTGGCAATTCATCACATCTGACTTCGTTAGCCAGCCCTTGCGCGCAATCCCGACGCCAAACCGTAAATCCTGCAATCGTTCGGTGCGATGCGCGTCCGGATTGATCACACATTTGACGCCTTTCTCTTTCGCCAGCGGCCACCATCGCCAATCCAGATCGAGCCGCTTCGGCGCAGCGTTAAGTTCGATCCACGTTCCAGTCGCGGCCGCCGCCTCGAGCACGGCCGGAACATCGACAAGATATGGGTCGCGCTTCAACAGTAAGCGCCCGGTCGGATGCCCCAGAATCGTGATGAACGGGTTTTCGATCGCGCGAATGATTCGCTTGGTCATTTCCGCTTCGGGCAAATTGAAGACGGAATGAATTGAAGCGACCGCGAAGTCCAGCTCAGCCAGGATGTCGTCCTCGAAATCGAGCTTGCCGTCGCGGAGAATGTCGCACTCGACGCCGGCGAACACCCGGAAGCCGTTGAACTTCTTGTTCAATTTGCGAATCGCACCGATCTGAGAGCGCAGCTTTATCGCATCGATGCCGTGCGCCTGAATCGAGCTTTTGCTGTGCTCGGCGATCCCGAGATATTCCAGGCCGAGCTCCTGAGCAGCCGTCACCATTTCTTCGAGAGTATTGTGACCGTCGCTCGCGACCGTATGGCAATGAAACGTGCCACGTAAATCCTCCTGCTCGAGTAATCGCGGCAGCGAATGCTTTTCCGCAGCTTCGAATTCGCCGCAGTTCTCGCGCAATTCCGGCGGCACAAAATCAAGCCCGAGCGCGCGATACAAATCCGCTTCCTCGCGGACAACCGGAATCTTAATTGTCGGCCTTTTAACTGCTCGTCCGGCTTGGGCCTTTTTTGGTTTGGGATCCGGCGGCAACTTCGCGAGCCGGTATTCGTTCAAGGTCCAGCCGCGCTGAAGCGCCCGGCTGCGCATCTCGATGTTGTGTTCCTTGCTGCCGGTAAAGTAATTGAGCGCAAACGGATATTCGGACGAGTTCACCACTCGCAAGTCACACTGAATCCCGGAACGAAGGCGCACGCTTGTTTTCGTCGGGCCTTGGGCAATGATCGATTCCACGAGCGCGTGTTTGACGAAGAATTCCGTAATCGCCGCGGGCTTTTTCGTCGCCACCACAAGATCGACATCGCGCACAATTTCTCTTCGCCGCCGGTAACTTCCAGCGACATCGACCTGTAACGCGTCCGGATGCGCTGCCAAATCTCGCCGCAGTAATTCGGCATCGGCCGCAATCTGTCCAAATTGAAAATAACCGGAATGTTTCGCGCGTTGCTCGATCGCCGTGCAAATCTTTGCCTGCGTCGTTTCGCCAAACCCGGGCAGTTTCGCCACTCGACCGGATTCGCACGCTTCGCGCAATTGCTCGACCGAACTGATGTGAAGCTGCTCGTAGAGCGCTTTGATTTTCTTGGCCCCAAGACCCGAAATCAAAAATAATTCCAGGATCGCCGCCGGAAATTCAGCCCGTAACTCTTCGAGGTATTTGAGTTTTCCGGTTGCGGCCAGCTCCTTGATCTTGGCCGCAATCGCTTTGCCGATTCCGGGAATTTTCGCGAGCGCCTCCTCGTCCTGAAGATCAGATAAATTTCCACCAAAAGTTTCCAACGAGCGCGCGGCATTGGCGTAAGCTCGAATCTTGAACAGATTTTCGTCTTTCAATTCGAGCAACGTCGCGATTTCTTCCAAAACCTCCGCGATTTGCGATTTTGTCATTCCCTTGAACCGTTACCGAAGATTCCGCACATGGCGAACCAAGCGCTCAAGTTAATCGAGTGCCCGCGCGATGCCTGGCAAGGCTTACCGCGCCAGATCCCGACCGGGCTGAAGGTTCAATATCTCAGCACTCTCGTTTCCGCCGGTTTCAAAAATATCGACGCCGTGAGTTTTGTTTCGCCAAAAGCTGTTCCGCAAATGGCGGACAGCGAACAAGTTCTGGAGCAACTCGATCCGCCTAACGATGTCGAGATCATCGGAATTGTGGTGAACGAAAAGGGAGCCGAACGCGCGATTGCGACCAAGCGCGTGACAACACTCGGATATCCGTGCTCGATTTCGCCCACGTTTCTGCGACGAAACCAAAAGCAATCGCCGAAAGAAAATTTCGAAACGCTCGGTGCAATCAAGCGCTGCGCCGATAACGCCAATCTCGATCTTGTCGTTTATGTCTCGATGGCATTTGGCAATCCGTACGGCGACCCGTGGAGCGAAGACGAGCTTCGGACAGCAATCGCGCGAATCGCCGAGCTTCGCATTCAATCGATCTCACTGGCCGACACGGTTGGACTGGCGGACCCAAACCTGATTCAGCAAGTCGTGGCCGCCGCGATGAAATCTGGGAATGCCGGTGAAATCGGCGTTCATTTGCACAGCGCGCCCACAGACGCGATCTCGAAAATTCTCGCCGCTTACGACGCCGGCTGCCGCCGATTCGATTCCGCGATTGGCGGACTGGGCGGCTGCCCGTTCGCGCAAAATTCGCTTGTTGGAAATATTCCAACTGAAAGCGTGATCGCAGCCTTGAAGCAGCGCGGGGGTGAACTGCCGCTCAAGATCGACAGCGTTATTCAGCTCAACGCAAGAATTGGCAGCGAATTCGCCTAGGCAAACGCGAGCTCACATTCGCCCACGCCGTTTGTAAAAGGCGTAGCGATCGAGAATCGATTGAACGTATTTGCGCGTAGCCGGGAAATCGATGTTGCCGAGAAATTGGCTGGTCGCGATTCCACCGCCTTTGACCCATCGCTGCACCCGGCTCGCTCCGGCATTGTATTCAGCCAGAGCAAACGGCATCGGCTCGGATTCGTTTTGCCAATGGTCGAGCGCACGACGCAAATACCACGAGCCCGCCTCAAGATTTGTCGTCGGTTGGAAGAGTTGGTCGACCTGGAAGTTGTCGATCTTGTGTTCGTGCGCCCATTCATTGGCGGCTTTCTCGCTGACCTGCATCAAGCCCCGCTCGCCGGCGGTTCCATATTTTTGACGATCAAATCGGCTCTCGCGCCAGATGACAGCTTTAACCAGCATCGGATCGAGTTGGTGCTCGGCCGCGACTGAAAGAATGAGTTTATCGTATTGCTGAAATCGCGCCGGACTGACCCATTCGTAAAGGCTATAGAGCGCATCGCCGGACCGGAGCGCGAGATAACCGAAGCCGGCGGACAAAGCGACCAGCAGACACAGAATCAGTTTTAGGAGGAACCGGGCCATCTTATTTCCGACCTCATGCTCGTGATCGACCTAAAGTTCAATTAAATTGTCAGCGAGCAAGATGATGAAGCCCAATTACGTTCGCGTGATTATCGACCGCGCGATTCAACGCGAGCTCGATTACTCGGTGCCGGAGACGCTGGCTGACCGGATCGGGATCGGCTCGCGAGTGCGAGTCCCGTTTCGCGACAAATCCGCTTTAGCCACCGTTCTCGCGGTGCTCGAGCAAAGCGACGCGAAAGGCATTCGGCCAATTGAAGCATTGGTGGGTGAAACTCCGGCAATCAGTGAGCCGCTTCTCGAGCTGGCGAAATGGATGAGCACTTATTATTGCTGCCCGCTCGAAACCGTCATGCGCAGTTTGCTGCCGCAGGTGATCCGGCGCGCGGAAGTCGGCTGGAAAAAACAATTGTTCGTGCAGCCTGTGGCAAAGATCGACATCGAGAAGATCGACAGCTTGCGAAAGCGCGCGCCGCGCCAGGCCGAACTGCTCGAGGCGATTGCCAAACTGGAGACGCCGATGCCCGCCGCGCAATTGTTGCGCCAGACTTCGCTGGATAACCAGACCCTGCGTGCGCTGGCCAAGCGTGGGCTGATCGAGCTCCGCGAACAGGCAGTCAAGCGCGATCCACACGCGGACGAGCAATTTATTGCGACGACCAATCTTGAGCTGAATGCGGAACAAGCTCTTGCGCTGAACAAAGTCACTGACGCGCTTGCTGCACCCGAAGCAGCCAAGCCGATCTTGTTGCACGGCGTCACCGGCAGCGGCAAAACCGAAATCTATTTGCAGGCAATTCGAACTGCGCTCGAGCGCGGCAAAACCGCGATCGTCCTCGTCCCGGAAATTTCCCTCACGCCCCAAACGGTCGAACGCTTCAAGAGCCGCTTCGCCGAAATGCATGAAGTTGTTGCCGTCCTGCACAGCCATTTATCGGAAGGCGAGCGACACGACGAATGGCACAAGCTCCATTCCGGACGCGCCCGGATCGTGATCGGCGCGCGCAGCGCAGTCTTCGCGCCACTGAAGGACCTCGGACTGATAATTGTCGATGAAGAACACGAGACGACTTACAAACAGGAGGAAGCGCCGCGCTATCACGCGCGCGACGTCGCAGTCGTGCGCGCGAAGATAGAAAAATGCGCAGTGGTTCTGGGCAGCGCCACGCCATCGCTCGAGAGTTATCACAACGCCACCACTGGTAAATATGAGCTGCTCACTCTCACCCAGCGCGTCGACGATCAGCGCATGCCGCTGATGCGAATTGTCGATCTTCGCCTGGAACGGCGAAAAGGAAAGATCGCTCCTATTCTTTCCGAGAAATTGTCGCAGGCGATTGCGGCGCGGCTCGAAAAACGCGAGCAGACGATTTTGTTTTTGAATCGGCGCGGATTTTCGACCTCGCTGCTTTGCAGTAATTGCGGTGAGGCGCGGAATTGCCCCAACTGTAGCGTCGCGCTGACGTTCCATCGCCATCTGGCGCGATTGAGTTGCCACCTTTGCGGACACACCGCAGCGGTGCCGAAGAAATGCCCCGACTGCGGTAAAGACGCGTTGATTTACGCGGGATTCGGGACCGAAAAAGTAGAGTCTACGGTCTCGCATTTGTTTCCAAAGGCGAACGTGCGGCGAATGGACGCTGATTCGATGACGCGCAAGGAGGCTTACCGCGAAACGTTGAGGAATTTTCGCACCGGCAAGATCGACATCCTTGTTGGAACCCAAATGATTGCCAAGGGCCTGCATTTTCCAAACGTGACACTGGTCGGAATCATCAACGCGGATTTGGCGTTGCATCTTCCTGATTTCCGCGCGGGCGAACGGACTTTTCAGTTACTTACTCAGGTCGCGGGACGGGCCGGCCGCGGCGAAACGGAGGGAGAAGTCTTTGTGCAAACCTACACGCCGTTTAGTCCGTCGATCCAATTTGCGCGGCATCACGATTTCGCCGGTTACTTCGACCAGGAGCTCGAGTTTCGAGAACGCTGCGACTTTCCGCCGTTCAAACATGCGGTCTTAATCACGGTCCGATCCGCGCATGAAGGCCGCGCAAAATTATCAGCCGAAACTTTGGTCCGGCGCTTGAAAGAATCCCTCGGCTCCGAATTTATTCTCGGCGACGCCACCCCGGCGCCGCTGGAAAAACTGCAGGGCCAATTTCGTTTTCACATCTTGCTCCGCGGCGGAGCGGTCATGCGCTTGAGCCGCCTCGTGCGCGAGACGCTCGAGAAATTACCGCTGCCGGAGGACGTCCTCGCAAGTGTCGATGTCGATCCTTATCAGCTGCTCTAGACATCCGGATTGCATCGGCGTTCCGAATTGGATTAGAAAACGCTATGAAAAAGTCCCCCCTCGGGCTCGTCGTTACCGCGCTCATTTGCTTTCCCTCGCTGCTTAGCCAGGCAGCGGGACCACCGCCGGCGGCACTCAAAACTTTTTTGGAACACGAAGGTTTCGGTGGATCGCCTTTGCAACGCCGTTTCGGCAACCACTTGTTCGTCAACACAGTAATGAACGGCCGCCGCACGGCCCTAATGGTCGACACCGGCTGCCCGTTCACGCTGCTGGATCGCGCCAGTGCGCACAAAGTCAGCCTTGGCGTTGAGGAGACGAAATCTTATGTCATCGGCGTGGTCGGCGACGCCCAGCACTATGGCGTAGCCAAACTGAGCACGTTGGCAATGGGTAACTGCACCTTTACCAACGTCCCAGTGCAGGTCGCGGATGAAAGCGACCTGAATGTGTACGCCCGGCCGCACCTGGATGGTCTATTCGGCGCGCACGAGATGGCCAAATTTGGAATGATCGTCGATTGCGCGCGGCAGATGATCTATGTCAATCCCAAGGGGTCTTCCGCGTCCACATCCCAAAAGCTCGCGCAATTTTTGAGCGGCAGAGGTTTCACACGAATCCCGATGCATTTCAATGCGGAACATCATCCGGAGATCGCGGCCACGATTAATGGTCACCCGACGCGGTTGATTGTCGATACCGGCGCCTTTGTCACTCTTCTTTCCGCACCGGCGGCGTCATCCTTCGGCGCGTCATTGTCGCCGCAGCTCTCCGCGGGCGGACAAGGCATCGCCCATGTTCAACAATTAGGTCTGGGGAACTTGGTCGTGAACAACGCTGAAGTCTTCGTGGGCAAGGTGGCCAAAATGGTCGGCGACGGCCTTCTTGGAGAAGAATATTTGTCCTGGAATTTCGGCGTTGTCGATTTCGGCGGAATGAATCTCTATCTTCGCCCGCCCGAGTCTGCGCCGAGAAAGAAACGTTGACGCAATTCGCGGCTCCAGAATACTTCCGCTGCCTTTACGTCGATGCGGACGTTCCTAATTTTCATTAGGATCGCGTGGCTGGCCGCGACCACTCTTCTTCACGCGTGGCTTAATCTGGAAGAAAATAGCTCGCCCAGCTCCACTCGCGCCCATTTAGCGAGGCCTTGAGCGAACAGTCGCGGATTTGCGGAATGCAATTTGAAACCCGGGATCAAACACCGGTTGGCGCGGTTCATTTTACCCAGCGCTCGCCGCTTGCGACGGCGACGCGCAATCTCCGCAAAACGGCGGTTGTAGGTTCGCATAAACCAAAAAATCGGGCCGACGCCCCTGGCCGCAAACGGCGGGACCAGCAAGGCGTTCTCGCCATGCCTGAATATCCGGGATACTACGCCCAGATAATAAAGACAAAGATCGAAGATCAGAGCAGTGCTCATCAGGTCAAACTCGCCCATGTATTCGTACTTATCTTTGTAAACGGCCTCGAACCAGCAACGATGAGATCTCGCTAAATCGCGATTGTGCCGCTCGACTAACGCATTCATCGCTTCGCCTCTTCGCTGCTCGCCAATCAGCGCTGCTGCGCGCGACGCCGTGAAAGAAATCCAATCCATACCCGGACTGTAAAACGGATCCATGAATGCGGCCGCATCCCCGACCAGAACAAAGCCATCCCCGGCAAAAGTGGTGCTGTAATAGGCAAGATTTTTCCGCCAATGGACATCTTCCTCGTCAAATTGCGCATCAACCAAAATCTCGCGGCCGACCGGATGCTTCATTAAAAAGGCCTTGAGCCGCTCCCCGAGTTTTCCACCGTCCTGCGGCCAATCGACAAGTCTTTGATCGAAAACCACGCCGACACTCACGTCACCGCCTTTGAGTGGAATCCACCAGCTCCACCAGCCGTCGCCGATCACGTGATTGGTAGCGGTATTACGTGTTGCGTAAACAGCGCGCGACCAAGAGGGATACTTGTCGGCCAGCTCGCGGCTGTCCCAGTCTTTGACGCCCTTCCATCTCGACCACGCGGCGGTGGTAGGATGTTCCGTGTTGGACCTCCACCAACCTTCCTTGCGAGCGATAATTGCAGCCACACCGGAAGCATCGACGATCCACCGCGAACGAACCGTCTTGGCGGTGCCCTCGTCGTCGGTGCGAAAGGTTACCGTTTGTTCTTTTCCGGGCTCTAGGTGCACATCGATTATCGTTGCGGGACGCAGAATCTGCGCGCCAGCCACACCCGCGCGGCGGAGCACTTCTTCATCAAACGCGGCGCGATCCAGTTGATACGACGGCACCCGTACCTGATAGAGTGGCCCGAGCTCGCTCGCCTCGGCCAGCGTCTTTACGTCGTCGTTCGTAAACCAAAACCTCAATCCCTGTTTCGCCAGATGCGATTCGTTGAGATATTGAGTCATTCCCAACACTCGACCCATAAAGTAAGCGCTCACCTCAACGGTCGCTTCGCCGACGCGTCGCGAAAGTTTCTCCGATTTTTCGAGGATCAATATCCGGATTCCGGGATTTTGCCGCAGCAAGAGAGTCGCGGTTGCGCCTCCGGAAAGCGCGCCTCCCATGATCACGACGTCATAAACGTCTGTGCCTTCGAGTGGCGGAGAATGTATCTGGCCTTCCATGCTAGGAACGAATAGTGTTCCTGTTCCCTCGTCGCGCCGTCAAGCGCGCGTTCTCGTTGTGCGATTCGGTTCCATTCCGCTAAAGTCCGCGCTGTGTAAGCCGCTTCAATGAACAACCTGCATCTCGCCGTTCAGTTCTTTCTTCAACTAGCCGTCATTCTTCTGTTCTGTCGGTTGGTGGGCGCCATCGCGGCCCGCCTCGGCCAACCGCAAGTCGTCGCGGAAATGCTGGCCGGCGTGCTGCTCGGTCCGTCGCTTTTCGGTCTGCTCTGGCCGGGAGCCCAACATTGGCTCTTTCCCTGGGACACGACGCAGACAATGCGCGACACGCAGAGCTATCTTTTCCCGGCGTCGCAACTTGGGCTAGCGCTTTACATGTTCGTTGTCGGGATGGAATTCCGCATCGACATCGTGCAGCGCAAGCTGAAGAGCGCGGTCGCAGTGTCGATTGCCGGCATACTCACGCCGCTCGCGTTTGGCGCGGCGCTGGCCTGGGTTTTCTTTTATTACACGGACCTGTTCCCGGGGAAAACTTCGCTACTGGACGCGATGCTCTTTCTCGGCGCGTCCATGTCTATCACCGCGCTCCCGGTGCTCGCCCGGATCATTCAATTCAAGAAACTCTCCGGCACGACGATCGGCACGGTGGCGCTGGGGGCGGGAGCGATTAATGATGCAGCAGCGTGGTGTCTGCTCGCGGTCGTGCTCTCCAGCCTCGACAAGAATTGGAGTCACGCGCTGGTGAACATCAGCGGTGGGGTGGCCTACGTGGCTTTCACGTTGCTAATCGTGCGGCCGTTGCTCGTCCGCGCCAAAACATGGCTGATCAAAGACGGCACGCTTACCGAAGTCAGCCTGGTGGTGGCGCTCGCGCTTATGGCGCTCGGCGCATGGTTCACCGATCTTATCGGGTTGCACGCAGTCTTTGGTGCGTTCGTTATGGGCGCGGCCATGCCGCGGGGCGTCGTGACTCGTGATCTGATCGCGCGGATTCAGCCGCTCACCGTGGCGCTACTGCTTCCGCTTTTCTTCACTTACTCGGGTTTGAACACGAAGATTGGCCTGCTGAATTCCAGCTTCCTCTGGCTGATGTGTGGCGCCGTGCTGGTCGCGGCTATCGTGGGCAAAGGCGTCGCGTGTTGGCTGGCGGCGCGTGCCACTGGTGTTCCAAATCGCGCGGCGCTCGGTATCGGCACATTGATGAACGCGCGCGGTCTGATGGAGTTGATCATCATTAACATCGGTCTTCAACGCGGCATTATTTCCGAAGGACTCTTTGCCACGCTCGTGATCATGGCAGTTATCACTACTTTCATGGCCTCGCCACTCTTCGATCTCCTCGTCGGAAGCGGGACGCATCAACCGGTTCCCGAGGCCGACGCTGAAGAAACTAGTGAACCGCGATTGATCCCGCTGATCTGACCGCGAAAGGTCAAGCGCCGTTCGCAACCGGATCTTTAGAGGGGGTTTCGGTAGGATAACCCGCGTCTCGGTCGCGTCGGAAAAGAGGGCGTGAAATGTTGAAACGTTTCTGGATCGATATCATCCCGAAGAACAGATGATTCAGAAAGCGGGTCCACAAACTGGCGTTCCATCTACCGGCAAGAATAGTGACGACTGCTCGAAAAATAAGTTTCGGTGGTTGCGGACTGAAGAACAGGTCGCGGAACTGGGGCGTGTAGAATCCCACAACAAATCGCCGAAAGGTCTCGAAGCGTTTGCGCTGACGACGAGAGAACGCCGCGAAACTCGAAGCCGAGAAGTCATTTCTTGCCAGCGCACGATGCAGCTCGGCAGCAGCTTCAATCCCCGATTCCATCGCGATTGAGACTCCGGTCGAAAACACAGGATCGAGAAACGATCCTGCATCTCCCGCCAGGATCCAGCGATCGCCAGCATACGCCGACGCGCTGTACGAGAAATCCTTTTCAACCCGCACTGGCCACTCGCGACGCGCCTCGCGCATTAGCTTGGCGACACTCGGCGTATCGGCGATCGTCTTATTGAGAGCTTCCTCTGACGAACCATTGGCCAATCTGCGGTAAAGGGCCTTTGGTAAAACCACTCCGACACTCGTCAATTCTTTTGAAATCGGAATGATCCAAAACCAGCCGGCGTCGTTGCGTGCAATAAGTCGAATATCATCGGGCCGCGGTCCTTCTAGTCGCGGGACGTTAGTGTAATGGGAGAATATTGCGATGTTGGCAAGCCGGGGCTCGTCGGTGCGCAGATTGAATTTTCGAGCAATCAATCCTGCGCGGCCCGTCGCATCGACAACTGCGCGAACTCGCACACGGCTCGTTGCACCGTCGCCGCGAGACGCCACGCTGAGGATCGCTGCGTCTGTAGAAAACTCGCACGCAATCACGTTGCAGTTTTCTCGAACCTCGACGCCAACCTCGCGGGCCCGTTCCAGTAAGATGCGATCGAATTCCTGACGGCATACTTGAAACGTCTGCGCCCTGGTGACTTCGCGCACTTCCGTGAAGTCAACGTAGCGACCGCTCTGACCATCATGTGTGTACAAGCGCGCACCCCACTTTTCCGGAAAACATGCTGCCTCGATCTTGTTGCGCACACCCAAGGCGGCGAATGCGTCGTTGGCGGTCGAGAGCAACGACTCGCCGATGTGAAATCGCGGGAAGGATTCGCGTTCAAAGAGAACGACAGAATGGCCACGCTGCCCTAACGAAATGGCTGCCGACGACCCAGCAGGACCGCCACCCGCCACAGCAAAATCAAAGTCATACGAAGCCCCGGCCTTTGTCATCGGATCGTCAGAATATCATTTCGACAACGCAGAGGAAGGCAATCGAAAATCTAATGAGCCGGCAGACGGATTCGAACCGACGACCTGCTGATTACAAATCAGCTGCTCTACCAACTGAGCTATGCCGGCAAAATGCGCCGGAAAGTAGCGCAGAGTTTCAAATCTAACAACCGGCGGAATCCCGGTGTTGGAGCTAAGGAGCGCTCGCCTTTTTTACCAGGATCGCCCCAAGAAATCGCTCAGGCTCTGGCGAATTCGGCTCGGCTCGTAGAATCTGCGCCGTGGTCGGCGATTGTTTAATCAACCATGTGTCCGGATAAAAATTTTGCTGTAAGTAGGACAAACTCCAGTCGGTAAAGTACTGGTCGCTACCCGGATTGAAAAAGAGATCGTTCGGAACATAAATCGCCGCTGCCGGCGTAGCGCGTTGGATTTCGTCGGCCGCAGCGATTTGTTTTTCGCGCGCGTTCCGGTAGGGCCCGAAAAGCGGAAAAAGGAAAATGTAGCGCGTCGCCGAAACGCGGTGAGCGTAGAACAGCAATTCCGGCTCCGCCCCAAAAACAAACACGCGCTGCTCGGGTGATGTGACTTGTGCGATCCGGGCCGCGAACTCCGGCATTTCGGCGAAGAAATTTCCAGGATAAATCGTTCTCACCGCGTCCGCGGGCGTGTAGCTGAACCAAAATGGCCAAAGCACCTTCAGCGGAAGAACAACGAGGAGCAGACCGAACAGCGCTCGCGGAATCCACGAACTTCTCCATGGCCGAAGTTCGCTCAGCCATTGCGCGCCGAGAACTCCGGTCAACGCGAGTGGCGGCAACAGTTGCTGGAAATAATGCGGAAAGAAATAACCGCTCGCGCTCACGCCGATCATGCTCGTAATCAGCCAGCCGGCGAAAAACAGGAACCATTTTCCCTTGCCGGCGACAATTAACGCAATCAATCCGGCGGCCGCGAAAATCCAAACCACGGTTTCTGTTCGCGCCAGCCGCGTCAAGGTTTCCGCGCAAAATTGGAGCCGGTCGGACCATGTCATCGCGCCGATGTATTCCAGGTTGTGTGTGAAGACGTTGCCGATCAGCGCGCTCAGTCCATGACGCGTCCAGAAGTAGAGAGCAATGATTCCAGAGATCGCGAACAGCCCACCAAGCGACCAAATGGCGAATGTGACCGCATTGCGCCATCGTTTTTCCGATGCCGCGAAAATGGGATACAGCGCAATCAATAGAAACCAATTCACCGCTGCGACTTGCTTGAACGCGATCGCGATTCCAGTGAGCGCGCCGCAAAGCAACATCGACAAAATGTTGCGGGGATTGTCAGCTGCTTTCAGAAACGCGATTTGAGAAAGGATCAGCGGAAGCAACATGAAAAGCTCGGTGTTGGCCGCGGTCCCTTGCGCGAATGGGTCCGCGGAAAGTAGGGTGAACAGCGCGGCCGCGGCAAACGCCCAGAATCGGTTCATGAATCGCAGCGCGAGAAAAAACAGCGCGCAACTCGAAGCCGCAGCGAATAACAGCGCTGCGAAATGCACGGCCCGAATCGGTCCGAGCGGCAAAGCCAGTGCCGCCCGATAAACCCAAAAGATCGCGGGCGGTTTTTGATCCACCCAATCGCGATATGGCAGTTCGTTGTGACCGAGCCGCCATGCGATGTAAGCGTATTCGCCTTCATCTCGCTCGAGCGGAACATTGAGCAGCGGAATTCTCACTGCCGCCGCGAGCAGAATTAGACTGGCAATGACCAGAATCGTCTGCCTCGCAGAAAAACGCGGTCGCAAACCGATTGCGCCTTCGATCACCGCGAGCGCGAAGTCACCGTCAATGGCTCAGCCGTTTCCAGATTTTTGATCACGGTGCTGAGATAAACTGATTGCGGATAAAACGCCTTGTATTTGGTGATCTCGGCGCGGTTCAAAACTTTGAAGCCGTATCGTTCGAACATTAGTTCTCCGCGCCTGCTTTCGAAAGTCACGATTTGTCCGTAAACGCGTTTTTCGCCGCAGCGATAGAGATAACTCAGATACGCGCTCATCAACGCGCGGGTGGTCGACATTTTTCGAGCGTCCGGAAGAAGATTGATATGAAAATGCGGAACGCGCCGGGGCGCGGCCGGCACTTCCCGCGGTCCGTGAGCCAGGACCCACCGGACAAAACGCCGCGACGCGGCGTTGTAACGAAAATAGCGCGTGAGCGCTTTTACAAAGAGGGAAACGTTTTGCCAGAAGGAATAGAGCTGATTCTTGAGTGGCTTGCGAGATCCGAGCAGATAACCACGGATCTCGCCGTCGATTTCAATCACGAAGGACGATTCCGGCTCCCAATCTGTGTAATAAGTCGTGAGGAAGTCGGCGAACAATTGTCGATCTTCGTAAACGGGATCGATCGGGGTGCCGAGAAATCCGGTCTGACAACAAAGCCGGCGCACGGCGTCGCGGTCCGTTTTCCGATAACTGCGGATAGTAAATGGCTTATCGTCGCTCATCCGTGGGGTTTCCTTTGTAATTTGCACAGACCTCGCGGTAAATGCAAAAAAGCCGCTCGAAAACCCGCGGCCAGGCATGTAATTGCGCCGCACGCTCAGCCGCCTCTTGTCCCAGGCGCGCTAACTCCTTTTCGCTCATCCGCTCGATCGCGTTCACCAGCGCTTCGGCCGTGTTTTCATCCGCCCAATCTTTTTGGTCATGAAAAATGAGGTCGTCCATGGCGCTCCCGCGAATGCCGACCACCGGTGTCCCGCAAGCCTGACTTTCCAGCGCGACCAGGCCGAATGTTTCCTGCACGCCCGGATGAACAAAAAGATCAGCCGCGCGATAATAGCGGGCGAGCTCACGCGGTTCAGCGCAATATCGGATCCAGGAAACGTTTTTGGTTCGCGCTTGAAGTTTGCCGAGCTGGCTTCGTTGCGAGCCGTCGCCGATTACGAGCAGATGAAAGTCGTTCGGTCGTCGCCCGTGCAAAATCTCGAATGCGCGAAATAATCTCGCCGTGTTCTTTTCCTTCGCCAGCCGGCCAACATAAAGCAGGAGTTTTCGATTCGGATCGGCCTTGAACGATGCTCGTGTCGCTTCCGCATTCGACCGGTCCGGATG
Organism: Chthoniobacterales bacterium; assembly: GCA_035716295.1. Taxonomy (GTDB): domain Bacteria; phylum Verrucomicrobiota; class Verrucomicrobiia; order Chthoniobacterales; family UBA10450; genus AV40. The sequence continues at coordinate 17,088 of DASTJU010000007.1, forward strand.
AAAGATGTCGATGTTAACGCCGAGACTTAGAACGCGCACGTTTCGCACGCCCCAATCCCGAAGCACATTCGCCAGTCGGTCGGACGCGACCAGTGTCGCCGCACACTGGTTGTAAAGTTTGCGCACGTAGGCGCGGGAGAGTTTCATCACCCGGCGGGTGGCAGTCTTGCCAAGCAATTTTGCGCTGCTGCGCAAATAAGCTTCGGGAAAATGTGAGTGGTAAAAACCGATCACCGGAATTTTTAACGCGCGCCCGACGCTAATCGCTTTCCAGCCGAGCTGATAAGGATCGCCGGATTCGATGACGTCCGGGCGCTCGTTTCGAAGGACCCGCTCGACCGCGCGCAAGTTCAGCAGTGCGCGATACTGCGCCGTGCGGGAAACCAATGGAGAGCGAATCGTGTAAACACGCGTGCGGCCGCGTGCCCGTACCGCTGTCTTTTTCCCGGGAACGACGAGCACGTGTTTGTCTGTTCCTGTGCAATTCTCGATGTAGTCGATCTTTTCGTGGAGGTAGCGTTTCACCCCGCCGCTGACCGGGGAGTAAAACTGCGTTAGATCAACAATCTTCAAGATCGACAATCGCCCGGCAATCAGGCGTGCGATTCCAATTCGCTCAAATACCGCTCCGCTTCCATCGCAGCGGCGCAGCCGGACCCGGCCGCCGTCACCGCTTGTTTGTAAACGCGGTCGGCCACGTCGCCGGCAATGAAGACGCCGGGATGCTTGCTTTCGGCCATGTGTCTCGCGATCAGATAACCGTCGGGGTCGGTCTCGAGTTTTCCTTGATAAGCTTTCGTATTTGGATCGTGCCCGATCGCAACGAACACGCACCCAACCGGCAGCTCGCGTTCTTCGTTCGTCTGCACGTTGCGCAAACGGACCGCGCGCATTTCGCCTTTTTCGTCGGGAACGTAGTTGGTCACGACCGTGTTCCAGATCGGCTCGATTTTCTTGTTCGCCAGCACGCGGTCGGCCATGATCTTCGACGCACGCAATTTGTCGCGGCGGTGAATCAAATAAACTTTCGAAGCAAAGCGGGTCAGGAATAGCGATTCCTCCGCTGCGGAATCGCCGCCGCCGATCACGCAGACCGGCACGTTTTTGTAAAATGCGCCGTCGCAGGTCGCACAACTGGTCAGGCCGTGGCCGATTAGTTTCTCTTCGTTCTCAAGTTGCAGCCAGCGCGCGGAGGCGCCGCTGGCAACAATCAGCGCCTGGGTCTCGATCCATTCGTCGTCCGCTTTGACCCGAATGTGATTGTTGCGCGGCTCGAAATCTGTCACCTCGGCGTAGGAAAAGCGGGCGCCGAAGTTCTCAGCCTGTTTGTGCATGTTCATAATCAGCTGCGGTCCGTCGATCCCTTCCGGAAAGCCCGGAAAATTTTCCACCAGCGTGGTGGTGGAAAGCTGTCCGCCCGGCTGGCGCCCCTCAAAAACGAGCGGCTTCAGATTCGCGCGAGCGGCATAAATAGCGGCCGTCAATCCGGCGCAGCCGCTGCCAACGATGATCACTTTTTCCACCAGTAAATCTAGCACACGCCGCAAGTGGAACACACCTCTCTCTGCACGTAATCTGCGCGATGCCCGAGCTGGCCGAGGTCGAGTGGTTTCGAAAACAGTGGGACCCCGGTCGCGGCGGGGAGATTGTCGATCTTAGCTTGCACGCGCAAAATCGCGTCTTTCGCGGTGAAGACGTAGATAAACTTCGCCAACAATTAATGGGTGCGAAACTTCTCAGCTCGCACGCGCGCGGAAAACGGATGCTCTTCAAATTTTCCGGGGACAACTGGCTCGGCATTCATCTCGGCATGACCGGCAAGATCCACGTGGAAACGGCGGATTACCGAGCGGCCAAACACGATCATCTCGTTTTG
>DASTJU010000008.1:0-3222 GCA_035716295.1 Chthoniobacterales bacterium
AATAGCGGAGATCACACCAGAACGGAGATTTCCCATTTCTTTTTCGCGAACGGGACTTATAAGTAGCCGATGTCCCTCTCGGTATCCATTCCAAAAACGGCCGAACAGATTCCGCTGGATAATTTGCTCACCCTGACGCGGACCGCATTCGGACTTGGGATTGGCATGCTTGTCGCGGACAAAATCAAACGCCCGGTCCGACAGACTGCCGCAATCGCCTTGATGTCGGTCGGCGCGTTGGCCGCCGTGCCATTTCTTGTGAAGATCGCGCTCGAGCGAATCAATCGCCCGGAATCGGAACGTGGCAGCCGGGCGCGCTTGCGCTCCATTCGCGGCGATTCGGGTTACTCCACCGAGACAGACATTTATTAATCGGTAGGGGCGGTTCACCGAACCGATCCGAGCCGGATTGGCGTTTGCGGGCGATTGAGGTCAGTCGCCCCTAACCACATGCTTGATTCAGTGCGCTTCGCGGATTAAACCCTCCTTCGCACATGGCCCGAACATCGACATCCTCCGGTGAGCCGTTGCGCGAATTCTGCCGCGAAATTTTAAAACAGGAAGCCCTCCTTCGGCAGGGCGGCGGAAAAGGCGGACTCGAACGACAGCGCAAGCTCGGCCGCCTCCCGGCGCGTGAGCGAATCAGCCAACTCCTCGACAAAGACGCGCAATTTTTCGAGATCGGAGTTTGGGCGGCCTACAAAATGTACGAGGAGTGGGGGAACATTGTCGCCGCCGGAACCGTCGCCGGCATCGGGAACGTGTCGGGAATTCCATGCATGGTCATCGCGAACGACGCGAGCGTGAAAGCCGGTGCGTTTTTTCCGGCGACGGTCAAAAAGCTTTTGCGCGCACAGCGAATCGCTTTCGAGTGTTCGCTGCCGATTATTTATCTGGTCGATTCCGCCGGCGTTTTTCTGCCGATGCAGGACGAAATTTTCCCGGACGAAGACGATTTCGGCCGGATCTTTCGCAATAACTCAGTCATTTCCGCGGCGGGGATTCCGCAGTTCGCGGCGATCATGGGGAATTGTGTCGCCGGCGGGGCTTATCTTCCCGTTCTCTGCGATAAAATTTTGATGACCGAAGGCAGCGGCCTTTATCTCGCAGGCCCGTCGTTGGTCAAAGCGGCCATCGGCCAAGTTGTCGAACAAGAAGAACTGGGCGGCGCGAAAATGCATTCGGAAATCAGCGGCACCGTCGACTTTTACGAGAAAACTGATGAGTCCTGTTTGAAACGATTGCGTTCACTGGTTGCACTTTTGCCGGAAGCCAACAAGGCAGCGGACGATTCCAAGATCGACAAGAAAGCTTTGAAGACGGCGAAAAGCCCGGACGCGCTTTATGACCTGATCAGTCTCGATGGTCAGAAGAATTACGATGCGCGAGATCTGCTCGCGGCCGTGGTCGATTCAAATTCAATCGACGAATACAAGGCCGACTACGGCAAGACACTGATCACCGCTTATGCGCGCATTGCCGGTCGGCCGGTCGGAATTGTCGCGAGTCAACGGCTGCAAGTACGCACGAAAAAGGAAGGAATCCAGATGGGTGGCGTCATTTATCCCGATAGTGCCGACAAAGCCGCGCGTTTCATAATGGATTGCAATCAAGATGGACTGCCGATCATTTTTTTCCAGGACGTGACCGGGTTCATGGTCGGGCGCGACGCGGAACAAAGCGGAATCATTCGAAGTGGCGCGAAACTCGTGAACGCGGTCAGCAATTCGATTGTTCCGAAAATCACGGTGATCGTGGGCGGGTCGTTTGGTGCCGGTAATTACGCGCTCTGCGGCAAGGCCTACGATCCGCGCTTCATCGTGGCATGGCCGACTGCGCGTTATGCGGTGATGGGTGCGGCCCAGGCTTCGGACACAGTTTTTTCAATTCTCGCCCGCGCTCGTGATCGCGGCGACAAAAAGGCGTCCCATGAAGAGCTCGATGAGCTTCGGAAGAAAGTGAAGCGGAGCTACGAAGAACAAACCGATATTCGTTACGGCGCGGCGCGGGGCTGGGTTGACGCCATTGTCCAGCCGCACGAAACGCGCGATACGTTGATTCAGTTGCTTCAATATGTGTCGCGTCCAACCCCGAAAGCACGCTTTCACACCGGCGTCATTCAAGTTTAATACTGATCGGTGACTTTTGATGTCTGACCTCTGATTTATGCCAGTCGTTTTGATCGAAAAGCAAAGCCCGCAAATCTCAGTGGTGACGTTGAATCGCCCCGAACGGCGGAACTCGCTAACGATTGAGCTGCTGAACGAATTGATCGCCGCGGTCAAAGTTGCTTCCGATCAGGCGGACGAACGCGTTCTCATTTTGCGCGGCGCTGGTGCCGCGTTTTGCACCGGCCTCGATTTAAAAGAAGCGGCCCATGAAAAGAACGCGCACATCACGGCCGAATTAGTCGCTCAGGCTTTGATCACGCTTGCCGAAACGCGTCTGGTGACGATCGCGGCTGTTCACGGCGCTGCAGTTGCGGGCGGCGCGGGAATCATGTCGGCCTGCGATTTTGTTGTTGCCGCCGAGAAAACGAAGATTGGTTATCCTGAAGTTCGGCGTGGTTTGGTCGCGGGACTGGTGATGACCTTTTTGCACAGGCAAGTCGGCGAGCGCAACATGCGCGAGTTGGTGCTGGGTGGAGAATTAATCGATGCCCAGCGCGCGCGGGACATCGGCCTGGTCAATCGCGTCGTTCCGCGCAACGAATTGATGAACGAGGTGCAAAAGTTTGCCGATTCCGTTTTGCAAGGCGCTCCCAACGCGCTCACGCAAACCAAGCGTTTGATTGAAGAACTCTGGTCGACGTCGGTGAAGGAAGATGTCGATCTTGCGTTGAAGCACCACCTGCAGGCGCGCGAATCCGCGGAAGCGCGCGAGGGCATCGCGGCGTTCAACGAAAAGCGCCCGCCAAACTGGTCGAAGTAGGATCAGGCTGTCGTCGGTATCGACGGCGGTCCGCCTTCATATTGGGCGCTGCCGAATCCGAGGATTGGCCAAAATATAAATGGCAGGAAAAGCATGCCGATCGCGAAGCCAACGCCTTTGCCAAAGCGTTTGGCAATGTCGACGTTCAGAATGATCGCGATGATGAGGTTGACGAATGGGATCAGCATCAGCAATAGCCACCAGCCTGGCCGACCGGCGACTTCGCACATCACGTAGATGTTGTAGATCGGAATGATCGCGGCCCAGCCGGGCTGACCTGCCTTGCTGAAC
>DASTJU010000009.1:0-5928 GCA_035716295.1 Chthoniobacterales bacterium
CTCGACGGCGGGCTCCCGCCACCCTTGCTCCAACCGAATCCCACATCGAACACCACGCGCCAACCGGTCCTCCCACAATTCGAGTGGCACCCACTGATGGTAGCGCCGCCGTTGTCGGAATTTTTCTGGAAGTGCTCTCGATGCAACTTACTTCGCAGCTTCAGATGGGCGCAATCCGCGCGCGCCCGGCGTCATTGACTGCTTCGCTTCGGCTGCAGTCGGCGACTGCGCGTAACGCCATTCCGGCGGAGTTAGGATTCCAACTTGGCCCGACCAAATTGAACGGCGAAGGCCGCATTTCCGCGATGCGCCTGCTTCCGACTTCAAAGCCTTTTCAGCCGGCACAAATGCGGACTGCTTTTGAAATCGGCGGGGTCGCTCTCATTCCGAATGAAACGCGCGCGCGTGTTCAATTAACGCCAGCCGGAACGACGCCGATGACGATGGAGTTGCGAGCTTATCTTGAACTAAACGCAGTTGAACTCACGCCAAGTTTTCAAGTGGCGCAGTTAATTTTGAATTGGAATACGACCTCGGTGCGCGTCACTTTGAATCCCAAAACGCCCGAGCAAACCGCGGCCAAATTCGAATTGCGCGTCTTAAGACTCGACGACTCGGGCCGTATCGCCGAACTGCTCTTACAACCGAGCAAGTAAGTCGCTTGTTGCCGATCTAATCCAAACCGAGCGCTTTAAATGTTTCATCGACATGTTGGAAATGAACGTCGAGCGAGCAAAGCCGGTCGATCTCCTGCGCTGAAAGTTTTGCCGTGATTTCCGGTTCGGCTTTCACGTTTTCAGCAAAACTCCCCTCGCCTTTCCACGTTTCCATGGCCGCGCGCTGCACGGCTTCATAAGCAGTTTTGCGTTCCGCGCCGGCGCGGGTGAGCGCGAGTAAAATCGATTGGCTGTTGTAAAGGCCTTTTGTCACTTCGAGATTCTGTTGCATCCGCTCGGGATAAACCTGCAAGCGCTCCACCAAATTGCGTAGTTCGAAAAGCATAAAGTCGAGCAGGATGCACGAATCCGGCAAAATGATCCGCTCCGCGCTCGAATGACTGATGTCGCGCTCATGCCAAAGCGCGACGTTTTCCAACGCCACCATTGAGTTGCCGCGAATCACGCGGGCGAGCCCGCTCAAACGTTCGCTCGTGATTGGGTTGCGCTTGTGCGGCATGGCCGAGCTGCCTTTCTGACCTTCGCCAAAATATTCTTCCACTTCGAGAACTTCGGTTCGCTGGAGATGACGAAACTCCGTCGCCCAGCGATCGATGCTGGATGCGACCACTGCCAGCGTTGTCATGAATTCGGCGTGCCGATCACGCTGCACGATCTGGGTCGACAGGGTCGCCGGTGTCAATCCCAACTTTTCGCACACCGAGCGTTCCACTTTTGGATCGACATGTGCGTGGGTTCCGACGGCGCCGCTGATTTTGCCAACACGGATCCGTTGGAGTGTTTGCGCCAAACGTTCTTCCGCGCGACCGAATTCATCGAACATAAGGGCGAGTTTCAATCCAAACGTAATCGGTTCGGCGTGGACGCCGTGACTGCGCCCGATCATCGGCGTCATTTTGTAACGGCGGGCTTGCGCGGCAATCACGCTCCGCAATTGCTTCAGATCATCCGCGAGGATCTTAGTCGATTCAGTCAGTTGAACGGAAAGCGTCGTGTCGAGAATGTCCGACGAAGTCAGTCCTTGGTGAATCCAGCGCGCGGCCGGCCCGACTGAAACGGCGACATTTTCGAGAAACGCGATAACATCGTGATTGGTCCGCTTTTCGATCTCGAGAATTTCCGGAATCGAAAAGCGCGCCTTCTTTCGAATTTCGGCCGCGTCCTTTTTCGGGATCTGGCCGAGCTCGGCCATCGCTTCGCAAGCAAGCACTTCGATCTCCAGCCAGATCTGGAATTTGCGCGCGTCGGTCCAGACGTCGCGCATTTGCGGGCGCGAATAACGATCGATCACGCCGCAAGATAGATTGCCCCGCCAAACGCGAAAGTGTTTTGTGGCGCAAAAGAAAATCGCTCCGGCAGATAAACCACCGGAGCGACTTTCGAAAGTCGAATTAACTTAGCTTAGCAAACCTTGGCGCGCAGGAACTTGCCGTCGCTCTGGAGACGGACTTTTCCGCTGCCCAACAGGTCAGCCACAGTCGCGACCGTTTCTTTCGTGTTCTTGGTGCAAGAGCTGACAGCGAGGACGAGGTCTCCGAGAGAAAGTTTCGCACGGGGCTTTAGGATTTGGCTGTTTTTCTTCATTTCTTTGTCTCCTTTTGACAGCAGCTTGAATGCCTTTGTTCAATCTTATTTCGCCGGCCACGTCGGTTCGATTAATTTGCAGAGCGGAAGCCGTTAGTCAGATTTGCGCTTGGAAAGTCGCATCGAGACAAGATAAAGCGCTGCGAAAGCGAGAACCGCCAAAAGCAGCCACTTCGATTGCCCGCGGACGAATTGGATCAGGGCGTCCGGATCTTTGAGTAAATCGGGCGCGGCATGCTGAGCGCGCACACCCAAATAAGCGAGGATCGAACATGAAATGGCCGAACCGATGAGCGTTACGACGCTGAAAACCACGAAATTCATCCGGACACTTCCCGCCGGGATCGAGATCAAATGCCGAACGCCGGGCAAAAGGCGCGAGAAAAAGACGCCCCCCGCTTCATAACGCGCGAGCCAGTGCTCCGCTTCCTCCAATTTTTTCGGCGGAAATAGAATGAATCGCCCGAAACGCACGACTAATGGTCGACCTAACCAAAGTGACAACCAATACATCAACGCAGCGCCCAGATACGCACCGAGAGTGCTCGCCAGGATCACGCCAGTCAGACTTAAACGACCTTGCGCCGCCAGGAACGCAGCCGGCGGAACCACCACTTCAGCCGGCACCGGCAACGGTGTGCTCCCCATCGCCATTAAAACAATGATCCCGAGATAGCCCCCGGTCAGGACCCAATCGAACCAGACTTGAACCAGTTGATGCATATTGTCATTCCGAACGAAGTTGAGGAATCTCTCGATCTTTCAGTGCGGTCTTAGTTCAATCTGAAATTTGAAATCTGCAATCTGAAATTCCATGTCGATCTACCGGCGCGTCTTTCGTTACTACCGACCGTTCCTTCCACAAACGGTTGTGGGATTGCTGCTCTCCCTCATCGGCATCTGCCTGAATCTTCTCAAACCGTGGCCGTTCAAAATCATCGTCGACGATTTTCTCCGACCGAATCCAACTCCGCGCGGCGATTGGCACACCTGGGTTCCCCTGCTCTGTCTCGCGCTCGTCGCCATTCAGTTCTTCTGGGGAGTGATCAATTGGGCGACCAATTACATTTTGGTTAGAGTCGGCCTCCAGACGCTGTTGACATTGCGGACCGATCTCTACGCTTATCTGCAATCGCTCTCGCTCAAGTATCATGACGTCCGGCGGTCGAGCGACCTGAGCTTTCGCGTTGCTTACGATTCCCAATCGATCCAAACAATCTACAACAAAGGTTTTACCGGAATCTTTGGATCGGTCGTCACTTTGATCGGCACGTTTGCGATCATGGTGCGACTCGATTGGCAACTCACACTCCTTTCTTTGAGCATTGTCCCGTTGATCATCGGGGCGATCTACTTTTTCGCGCACCGGATCCGTCATCAATCGACGTTTATTCAGGAACAGGAAAGCGCAGTGCTCGCGCAAGCGCAGGAAGGGCTCAGCTCCATTCGGATGGTGCACGCGTTCGGACGCGAACAATTCGAGGTCATGCAATTCCACCAGCAAGCCCAACAAAGTTTACAGGCGAACCTCCGCCTTACCCTCACCAACGTGAATAGCGCGCTGGTCATCAGCACGCTGATGGTTTTCGGAACGGCCGCGATGTATTACGTCGGAACGCTCCACGTTCTCGCCGGCACGCTCACGCTCGGAACGCTGCTGGTTTTCAGCGCCTACCTACTGATGCTCTATCAACCGCTGGAATCGATCACTTACACAGCGTGGGCGATGGAAGGCGCGACTGCGGGGGCCAAACGTTGTTTCGAAGTGCTCGATCGCGAAGACGACGTCGTCGATTCGCCAACCGCGATCACGATTGAGACGGCGAAAGGCGCAATCGCGTTTCAAAACGTGTCGTTCGGCTACGCGCAAGATCGACAAGTGCTGCACGATGTCGATCTTCAGATTGAGCCGAATCAAATGATCGCGATCGTCGGCGGCACCGGGGCCGGGAAAAGCACCATCTTGAGTTTGGTCCCGCGATTTTACGATCCGACTTCCGGTTCGGTCATGCTCGATGGCCGCGATGTGCGCGAGATCAAAAAGAAATCACTGCGCACGCAAATCGGGATTGTTCTTCAGGACACGCTGCTGTTTTCGACAACGATTCGAGAAAACATTGCTTACGGCCGGTCCGATGCGACCGACGATGAAATCATTGACGCAGCGAAGCGCGCCCAGGCAGACGATTTTATTCGCCAGCTCCCGAATGGCTATGCGAGCACCGTTGGCGAACGCGGTGGTCAGTTGAGTGTCGGCCAGCGCCAACGCATCGGAATCGCGCGTGCGTTCTTGAAAAATGCACCAGTGTTGCTCCTCGATGAGCCGACTTCCGCGCTCGACCCCACGACCGAAGCGGCGATCATGGAAACGATCAAAGAATTGATGCGTGGTCGGACAACGCTGATCGCGACCCATCGGCTGGCCACCATTCACGACGTCGATCGCATCGTCGTAGTCGAGCGCGGTCGCGTCGTCGAGCAAGGACGCGGCACGGAATTGCTCGCGCGCGGCGGCGTTTACGCGAAATTGTTCGGTTCCGGAAAATTTCCAACATGACCAACGTTAAACAAGATCGCCATGTCGAGGAGGATTGGTGGCCGCACCCGATCCCGCCCAATATCGAATTCGGTGACGGCTTTTACTGCGAAAGCGCGCAGGTTTTCAAAAAACTAGTCAGCAAGAAACCGGGCGCGGTCGTGTTCGGCAAACATGTTTCCTGTTACGCCGGCTGCTCGTTTGCGATCGGCGAAAACGGAAAATGCACCGTTGGCGATTTCACATTGCTCAATGGCGCGTTGGTCATGGCCGAGGAAAGGATCGATATCGGCTCGTACTGTCTCGTTTCCTGGAATGTCGGCATCGCCGATTCGGATTTTCATCCGCTCGAACCGGCGCAACGACTGATCGACGCACAAGCGCTCGCGCCTTATTTCAAGGATCGGCCGCCGCGGCCAAAGCTGAAAACTGCGCCGGTGAAGATTGGAGACAATGTTTGGATCGGAATGGGCGCGGTAATTCTCAAAGGCGTGACCATCGGGGATAACTCGGTCGTTGCAGCGGGCGCTGTCGTAACAAAAAGCATTCCAGCGAACACAATCGTCGCAGGGAATCCGGCTGCTGCCGTGAAAACATTCCAGTGACCGCAGCAAACGCTGAACGCCCAACGCCCAACGCCGAATCTCTAATTCAGAGAAACACCTTCTGCATTCGACATTGGATGTTGGATGTTGAGCGTTGGACGTTTTCTTCCTGATGAAACGCAAGCGGATCGTGGTGATGGGCTTCATGGGCGGAATGCCGATCGCCGGCGTGATCTGGCAGCACGTCCATTACATCGTCGGACTGCAACGGCTCGGGCACGACGTTTACTACATCGAGGATTCGGCGCGACTACCCTACAACCCTGAAACCTTCGAAGTTAACGACGAGTTCGATTACGCGGCGAAAGTTCTGGGGCAACTCGCGAGCGAATTCGATTTCAAGGATCGCTGGGCATTTTGCGCGCGTTATTTAAAAAAGAATCCCACGGCCGGATTGCCATTAAAAACAATTCGCCAGCTTTATCGGGACGCGGACGCCATTCTCAACATTTGCGGGACGCAGGAGTTCAATGACGATCTGTTGAAGAGCGATCGCATTATTTATGTTGAAAGCGATCCCGGCGTT
>DASTJU010000010.1:0-5969 GCA_035716295.1 Chthoniobacterales bacterium
GACACCGCTTAACGCGATCTCCAGATCCAACTGGGACCCTGAGTCATCCGAAACTTCGTTCACCGATTCCCGGAGAAGGATGGTGACGTGAAGAAACATGATTCCTGGTTCTGCGTGGAACTGGATTGCAGTGAAATCAAGAATCCAGAGCGTCAAAAACATGAAACCATACCCCAAATCATATTTCAAATTCACACTCATCGTCGCAGTGGCTGCTCTCGCAGTAATTGGCAGCCAAGCTGACGCACAACTAAATTACCCAACACCCTACGCTTTCACGACGTTGGCGGGCGCGCCTGGCGGCGACTTAAACGAGACCGATGGATGTGGTAGTGCCGCTACGTTTTTTGATCCAACCGGGCTCGCGGTTGACGGAGCGGGAAATATTTACGTGGCGGACCTATACGAGAGCCACATTCGAAAAATAACCAACACTGGGTGTGTCAGCACCTTGGTAGGAACAAGTGGCGGCCTTTACTATCCCATCGGGCTAGCTCTGGATAGCGCGGGAAACGTATACGTGGCCCAAACCGGTTACGGAAGTATCGTTAAATTTAATCCTGCTGGAGTTCAAATCGCATCTTACGGCGGTTTTGTTGGCGATACCTTCGGAATGGTTAAATATATTGCCGTAGATAGTGCGGGTAACATGTATGTGACCTATGGCTACGCCGTCCTCAAAATCAGTCCAGCTGGAGCTGTTGCTACCTTAGCCGGAACATACAACGTCCAGGGCAGCACAGATGGCGCAGGTAGCGCGGCACAATTTACGAACCCAAGAGGCATCGCGGTGGACGGTTTCGGAAATGCCTATGTGGTTGACAACTACGACTCCGCGACTGGTGGTGGTGGGCGAACCATACGAAAGATTACGCCCGCCGGCGTCGTAAGCACTATTGCCGGTCAGTTTGGAGTTGACGGTTTCGTTGATGGCGCAGGTAGTGCCGCAAATTTTAGGTCTCCCAACGCAATAACAGTGGACAATGCCGGCAACATCTATGTCGGCGATCTTTACGCTATTCGAAAGATTACTCCAGACGGCACAGTAACGACTCTTGCAGGAGACACGACAGGCGGTTACGCAGATGGCATTGGCGCGGCTGCTAAGTTTAGCTATGCAGGTCCCGGAGGCCTAGCGGTAGGTCCGGATGGAGCGCTGTATGTAACAGATGCGAATAACACGATTCGCGTTGGCGTCCCAGCTTCGTTAGTCGGGCCGGCCGGACCTCCAGGGCCACAAGGTCCAAAAGGAGACAAAGGAGATAAGGGCGATAAAGGTGACAAGGGTGATACTGGGGCAGTCGGTTCGGTCGGACCTCAAGGTTTGAAAGGCGATACCGGCCTGACCGGTGCAACGGGAGCGACAGGCGCAGTTGGTCCACAAGGATTGAAAGGAGATACCGGCGCACAAGGGCCTCAAGGTTTGAAAGGAGATAAAGGCGACACTGGTGCTACAGGTGCGCAAGGTTTGGCGGGAGCAACTGGTGCACAGGGTCTTAAAGGTGACACAGGTGCTACCGGAGCAACTGGACCGCAAGGATTGAAAGGCGATACTGGAGCCACTGGCGCGCAAGGTCCAAAGGGCAACACCGGTGCTACAGGTCCTACTGGACCTCAAGGTGCGACTGGACCAACAGGTCCGCCAGGGCCGGGTTTACTCCCGGGAGCTATTCTTTTCCTTCCTGAGAATAGTCAGGCTCCCGCCGGATTTACTAAGATTGGTCGGGAAACAAAGAAGATTACTGGGGTTGATGGACGCACTCTAACGATAACCTTCGATCTTTATCGAAAGAACTAACGAGTCCTAGAGTTTCGGCCTTGCTTTGTGCCAGTCGGTGCTTTGTTCGTAAGCGTGCGCGATTTGAAAGACGCGCGCTTCGTCGAGTGCTTTGCCTAAGATTTGCAAACCGACCGGCAGTTGACTGCCATTCACTTTGGCCAGGCCGCATGGAATACTGATTCCACAGATGCCGGCGAGATTTCCGGTATTTGTGAAAATGTCGGCCAGATACATCGCCAACGGATCGGCCGTGCGCTCGCCGAGCTTGAACGCCGGCACCGGTGAAGTTGGCGACACGATCGCGTCCACTTTTTCGAATGCTTTGACGAAATCCTGCCGAATCAGCTCGCGCACTTTTTGGGCGCGCACGTAATAGGCGTCGTAGTAGCCGGAACTTAAGACGTAGGTGCCGAGAATGATTCGCCGTTTAACTTCCGCGCCGAAACCTTCCTCGCGCGTCCGGCCGTAATGATCGAGCAGATCTTTTGGATCTTTGGCGCGATGTCCGTAACGCACGCCATCGAAACGAGCGAGGTTCGCGGACGCCTCAGCGGTGGCGATAAAATAATAAACAGCGATGCCGTAATCGGTGTGGGGCAGGCTAACATCGACAATCTCCGCGCCGAGCGATTGCAACTGCTTGATCGCGGCATCGACCGCCGATTTCACCTGCGGATCGATTCCTTCGATCATGTATTCCTTCGGCAATCCCAGACGCATTCCCTTTAAATCTCGGCCGAGATTTTTTGTGTAATCGGGCACCGGTTCGTTGAGCGAAGTCGAATCTTGCGGATCGTGGCCGGCCATTGCGTTCATGATCATCGCCGAATCGCGCACCGTTTTTGTGAGCGGTCCGACTTGATCGAGCGACGATGCAAACGCGACGACGCCGAAACGCGAAACGCGCCCGTAACTCGGCTTTACGCCGACAACGCCAGAGAGCGATGCAGGCTGGCGAATCGATCCGCCGGTGTCGGTGCCGAGCGCGCCGAAAGCAGCATCTGCTGCCACCGCTGCCGCGGAGCCCCCGCTGGAGCCGCCCGGCACGCGCGACAAATCCCACGGATTGCGCGTCACTTTTACGCTCGAGTTTTCCGTGGACGAGCCCATCGCAAATTCGTCCATGTTTGTTTTTCCGAGCGGGACCGCGCCCGCCGCGCGGAGTTTTTGAATAACCGTCGCGTCATAAGGCGAGCGATAATTCGCGAGAATTTTCGATCCGCAGGTGCACGGTTGTCCTTTGACGTTAATGATGTCTTTGATCGCGATCGGCACGCCGCCAAGTGGAAGATCGACATCTACCTTCTCGGCTTCCTTGACCGCAGCATCGAAATCGATTGAGAGATAGGCGTCGATTTTCGATTCGACGCTTTCGATTCGCGCGCGAAGCGCATCAATCACTTCACGCGGCGAAATCTTCTTTCCACGAAGAAGAGATTGCAGTTCGGCGATGGTCAGCGCCGGCAGATCGGACCGGCTCATTCGACAACTTTGGTGACGATGAAGAGCTGGTTCGCTTGGTGGGGCGCGTTACTCAGCGCTTCTTCGGCAGTAAACCAATCGCGCGGCTCGTCCTCACGAAACACATTGAACACCGGGATCGCGTGAGCAGTGGCTTCGACATGACTGACATCGACCTCGCGCAGTTTATCGGCGTATTTCAAAACGTCGGCTAGTTGCTTTTGGAAGAGCTGCGTCTCCTCGTCGGTTAAATTAACCCGCGCCAGTTTCGACACGTATCCGACATCGAGATCGGTGGTTTTGGCCATAAATCAAAAATGGAGATGGTTCAGCAACCAAATCGCCGCGATCAGGATCGCGATGATCAACACCAAAAAGCGAATTCGCCCTTCGCGCCGCTCTTTGCGAAGCGAGCCGCGGCGTTTCCCCGGGGTGGGATCACCGTGACGTTCGTCGTGCAACGCCAGCGAAACGTCCAATCGACTGCCACCCTCACTTGCCCGCATGAGTAATTCCTCGCGCTGACGTTTTTCGATCTCTTCGGCCACGCGCGGCGCCTCCGCGATCATGCGCTCGAGTTTTTTCATCTGATCGCGCAGCTCCGATTCCTGACGCGCCAATTCCTGCTTCGTTTGATCGAGCGTGGTGGCCGATCTAGGCGAACGACGAAGCATGCAGCGTCACCGGCCCGTTGACGCCATCCAGAAAAAGAGGAACAGCGCGATAAATCCGAAAACGATCAGTGGAAGACTGAAGGCGAACCCGATTTTCATCCATTGCAAAATCGAACGGCCTCCACCGGAAAAAACCGGTTCGATTTCGGGCAATGCGTCGCCGCCTTCAGTATCTTCGGTCGCCTGGAGACGGCTGCGTTGCTGACCAAATTCGACGCGCGCGCCTTCCACCGTGCTCAGTGCCCGGCTTAGCTCCTTGTGCAAATCCGCTGGGTTCCAGCTTTTCGGATCGATCGCCTCGATCAACTCCAGATGCTGTCCAAAACTTTCCCGCATTGCCCGCAGCTGCTCGAGTCGTTTTTGTGCGTCGTAAGCTTCGCGCTCCAGCACAACGAGCGAGCGCGTCAGCTTATCACTCATCTCAGCGCGCCCGCGTTCCAGTTCTTCCTGTTTCCGGCTCAGCTCCTCGAGCTCGCGCTTCTGTTTTTCGATCTGGTCTTGCTGACGTTTGAGCTGGAGCAGCTGGTCCTGCGCTTTTTGGACTTGGGAATCGAGATGTTCCGGCGACAGCGCGTCCTCTTCGCTCAATTCCAGCATCTGTTCGATCGGTCGAATTTTTTCGGGCATGTCAAACTTCTTCAAACTTTGCTCACCTCGCGCATTCTCGCCGCCGACGGCACATTAATGAGAGCGTTGGAGAATTCCAGACATTTCCGTCGTGAATATGCGAAATTTTTTGGCATTAGCGCCCCGGCATCATTTCCAAGAGCACACCTTTGAAGTATTCGGTTTCCGGAATTGTCGGCAGCACCGGATGATCGAGCGCCTGTTCGAACCGGCGCAATCTTCTGGCCGAGCGGCGCGCATCCACCAGCGCATCCGCGATTGTTTGCGCAAACGCAGTTTCACTCACGTGATGGGAGCAGGAGAACGTCGCGAGCAAACCATTCTTCGAAAGCAGCTTAAACGCGCGCACATGCAGCTCGCGATAACCGCGCAGCGCATCGCCGAGTCCGCTTTTCGTTTTCGTAAACGACGGCGGATCGAGAATGATCAAATCGTATTCGGCTTCGGCTTTCTCAGCGCCGCGCAAAAACGCAAAGGCGTCTTGTTCAATCCAGCGCATTTTGAGTCCGTTTCTTTCCGCGTTCCCTTTTCCGGCGGCGACGTTTTCCGAATTTTCTTCGACTGCGGCAACATCCGTCGCACCCGCTTGAGCACACGCGAGCGCGAACGCGCCTTGATTAGCGAAACAATCGAGCACTCGGCGTTCGGGAGCGAAATGGGCGACCACGGAATAATTCGGCGCTTGATCGAGATAGAATCCGGTTTTCTGCGCGTGCAACAGATCGACATCGAATTTCAGGCCACCGAGCTCAACTGTGATCGGCCCCGACGGCGCGCTGCCTTCCAAAACACCGGTTTGTAGTTCAAGTCCTTCAGCTTTTCGAATCGGCGCGTCATTTCGCTCCAGGATCGTAACCCAGCCGAAAACGTCGACGATTGCAGCGATAATCAGAGGTTTTCGCAAGTCCATCGCCAGCGTCAGCGTTTGGAGAACGAAATAATCACCGTAGCGGTCGACAATCACGCCCGGTAATCCGTCGCTCTCGCTCCAGACCACGCGGCGCAACTTCGGATCGACGTTTCGCCGGTCGCGATACTCCGACGCCTGCGCGATTCGCCGCTTGAAGAAATCCAAATCGAGGTCCTGCCGTTGCCGCGAAAATCTGCGTGCGACGATCTGCGATTTCGAATTGTAAATCGCGCTCCCGATGAGGCGGTCCCGCCCATCCTTGAGCGAAATCACGTCGCCGTCCGCCGGATCTCCGAAAATCTTCAGGACTTCGCTGGAAAAGACCCAGTCGTGTCCGTGAAGAATTCGCGCGCGGGGTTTGACGATTAATCCAGCCATTTGGAAGTAAACGTCCAGCGCCCAGCGTCGATGTCCACCTTCTCTGTCATTCCGACCGAAGCGGAGGAATCTCTAAATATTGTCCGGCCATTACAACGCGTGTTCTACAGAAACAGTAAGAGATGTCTCGACTTCGCTC
>DASTJU010000011.1:0-10756 GCA_035716295.1 Chthoniobacterales bacterium
GGCGAAAGGCGATGTTGCCGGCGTGATACGCCCCGAGACTCGCACCGCACACGGCCACACGATGACAATGACATTCGCGCCGTGCGTGTTCGAATACGTCGTGGACGATCACATTTTCGTAAGCGTTGTGTGTCTTCATCCGATCGGCCGGATGAATTTTCTTATTGTAGAAACTTTCCAGATCGATCGCGTCCGGACAATAAACAGTGACTCTGCCGGCATCGACATAACTCGCGACTGAACCGACCAGACCGAAATCTTTGTTTTGATAATAGCTGCCGAATGAGGTCGGAAACAAAATCAACGGCAGACCGCCGCCGTCGCCGAAGGCGAGCATTTCAAAGTCGCGGCCGAGCCACGGCGTGTGCCATTTGATGTAACGTTCGTTCATTTGCGTTTTGTCATTTCGAGCGAAGCCGCGGGCGAAGTCGAGAAATCTCTCATTCTTAAATTAATTCGCATTCGGAAATAGTAAGAGATTCCTCGGTCCGAGCCGGACTGGCACTTTCGCTCGGAATGACTTAGAAGCGTCTGGTTTTGAAACCGAAACACACTCTCACGGGAAACATTAAGCGGCATCGCGCTTTTCATTCGAAGGTTCTCGGAAACCGGCGCGACGTCTTGGTGTATTTGCCGCCCGGCTATAGTCGTTTTTCGCCGAGACGTTATCCGGTCTTGTATTTGCACGATGGCCAGAACGTCTTCGATGCTGCCACTGCGTTTGCCGGAGTCGAATGGGGCGTTGATGAAACTGCCCAGCGATTAATTCGCCAGAAACAAATTGAGCCGCTCATCATCGTGGCGGTGGCGAACATCGGCGAAGAACGGATCCACGAATACGCGCCAACCCCGGGCGTGATTGAGCCGAAAGACCATCCGAAAAAACGCAGCCGCGGTCTCGCCCGCATTTACGGCCAGTTTTTGATCGAAGAATTAAAACCATTCATCGACAAAAAATATCGGACCAACCCCGAGGCGGAATTTACCGGCCTCGGTGGATCATCACTCGGTGGATTAGCAGCGCTCGCGATGGGAATTTTATTTTCGGAGACGTTCACGCGTTTGCTGGTGATGTCGCCCTCGATCTGGTGGGACGACTTCGCGATCTTCCGGCTGCTCGGAATCCTCGCGGAAAAACCGCCGCTAAAAATCTGGCTCGATACCGGCACAGCGGAGCCGGGTTGGGAACAGGCGCGCGAGTTATGTAGCTGCTTAATCGAGGAGGGTTGGCGGCTCGGTGTCGATCTTAGTTATCTCGAAGTCGAAGGCGCGGGTCACAATGAAGCGGCCTGGGCGATGCGGGTGGAGCCGGCGCTGCGGTTCTTATTTCCGCCTACAATTACTGCAGAAATTTCCCGTAGACCTGAAACACGCGAGTAAATCCGCCGACAAATTCCTTGTCCTTCTGATAATTGAATTCGCGCTTGGCCGGCAGCCATTTCAAATGTCGCGGCCCGTCGGGATGATTCGGATCGTAAACCAGATAGTGATCGCTGCCGTCGTGAGTGTAAACGAGAACGGAATGGTTGATGTGCAGGATTGGGTAGTCGGAGAGGTAGGCGATGAAAAATTCCCCGCGCGCGAGCGTTTGCTCGAGTTCTTCGTGCGTTTTTTTCTGATAAGTCCGGTTATGCAGATAAAACATCCGGAAATTTCCCGGCCGCAGATAAGCCACCCAGCCCAGTCCGATGTTTCTTTGCATCAGTCTGGTGTGCGCCTGACTCATTTCCCGCAAATTGCGATAACCGGGAAACACGGTCCGCTTCTCCGGCGGCAACGGATCGTGCCATGGCGGCTTCCGCGTGACCGCTCGAATGCGCTTATGCAGTTCCCTTTCATCTAAGGCCGGAGCGTTCGCGTCGAACCGCGCGAACTTGTAGAACTGCTCGACGGTCCGGGTCATCACGAAACAGCGGCGCGTGTAGCGGTCCGATTTGCGACTCCAGCGTGAAACAATTTCGCCATTGTGGTACTCGAACACCGTTGTATTCGCGAAGACGAGCGTGTCGCGCTGAAAATTGAAACCCGCGGCCGAGCCGGCTTTCGCGGTCGAGACAGCGAGAAAAATCGCTGCAAGGCATCCGCAAGATCGACAATCCCCGAGTCGCATTACCAATTATGAACGCGCCGAAGTCGTTTTCGACTCGGCGAAATTGCCGAGTTTGCGAAATTTGTTGTAACGCTTCTTGAGCAACTGATCGACCGGGGTAGCGCTGATAGCTTCGAGGTTCTGTCGCAACGCTGTGCCGAGGTTGGTCGCGGCCGTTTCGTAATCGCGGTGCGCTCCGCCTTCGGGTTCGTTTACAACTTCGTCGACTACACCCAATTTCAACAAATCTTGCGCTGTGAGTTTGAGCGCTTCCGCGGCTTCAGGCGCGTGCTTCCGATCGCGCCATAAGATCGCGGAGCATGCTTCCGGGCTGATGACTGAGTAGTAGGCGTTTTCCAAAATCAAAACGCGGTCCGCCACGCCGATCCCGAGCGCGCCACCCGATCCGCCTTCGCCGATCACGGCGGCAATGATCGGTATTCGCAAATTCATCATCTCGCGCAGATTGACCGCGATCGCCTCCGAGATGTGGCGTTCTTCCGAACCGATACCGGGAAATGCGCCCGGGGTGTCGATCAACGAAATCACAGGCATCCCGAATTTTTGCGCAAGCTGCATCAGGCGAAGCGCTTTGCGATAGCCCTCGGGATGAGCGCAACCGAAATTGCGCATCACGTTTTCTTTGGTGTTGCGGCCTTTCTGGTGGGTGATGACGACGCAGCGTTGCGAATCAAGCATCGCAAGTCCGCTCGGCATCGCTTTGTCATCGGCGAAATGTCTGTCGCCGTGCAGCTCGGTCCAACCCGTGAAACAGCGTTCGATATAATCGAGCGCGAAAGGCCGTTGCACATGCCGGGCAATCTGGACGCGCTGCCACGCGCTCAAGTTGCCGTAGACCTGGCGGCGTGTGTCGCGCAGTTTGCCTTCGATCGAGGCTACTTCCGAATCAAGGTCGACATCGTGCTCGCGCGAATGCGACTTCAAATCCTGCAAACGCCGTTCCAGTTCGAGGATCGGCTTTTCAAAATCGAGCGGTTGCAGTTCCATCGCGCTAATCGGTAATCGTGACCGGGGTCCTGTTGTTAACGAGGCTGCTTAACTCTTCCACATCCGCCGCGGCGAGGCCAAGTCCCTGGGGAGGCGGCGGCTGGGACAACGCCGGATGCGCCGAATCGGGCACGGAGTAAATCGTGTAAGTCTGCGAGCTGAGCCGGATCCAGCGCGTGCTCCCGATAAATTCTTTGGTGCCGAAACCGACGCGTTTGCCACCGTTCCAGGCCATCACCTCGGCAACTTTGGTCGTGACTTTGGATGGCACCTTGGCGGGTAATTTCTCCTCACGCACATGGTATTGCTTGAAGAATCCGCCGTGATTGAGGACCACGAGCACCTTTGGTTTTCGCTGAACAACGATGGAGAAATCGGGGTGCGAGACGAGCAGGCGCTCGCCGATGTGAAGCATCGTGCCGTTCAAATTGTTCATCCGCATGATGAGTTCAGGCGTCGATTTCACTTTGCGCGCGACCTTCTGCAAAACGTCGCCCGGTTTGACGATGTATTCTTCTTTCTCAGGCGAGGGCGTGCGCGAAAGAAGAATGTCGACGTTGACTTCGCCTAACAAATCCTTGGCTTCATCGGCATGCGGGCTGGTCGGATATTTTTGGATAAAAGCGGTGAGAGCGGCCCGCGCTTCCGGGATTTTCCCTTCCTGGCGCAATTTAGCCGCCGCTTCGTATTCCGGCAGAGTCAGATCGAGCCTCGGCTCAGCAGCGACTTCACCGCGCTGCTCCTTGCGGACCTGGATGTCTTCCTTGAAAACAAAGTTGTACCCGAACCAGGCGGCGCCGCCGAAGATGATGACTGCGAGAAATAGGACGAAAAGCCACTTCATGATTCAAATAGCGCGGACGGTAACTTTGTCGCGGACGCGGCCAATTTCCAGCCGCGATGCGCCGAAAACCTAGGTCGCTTCCTCGCGTCCCGGGAAGAACCGGTGCCAGAGCCGGCCGATAGTGCGCTCTTCCTCGTTGCTCCATGTGTAATGACAATCCTGGCAATAAAATTCCTTGGGAATGATTTTCATCGTGCAAAGCAAGCCGACCAATGCCGGAGTTAGGAACTTCCGCGTCATCTGCGGATACTCGATGTTGGAGGACCCGCACTGCGGGCAGCGAATAAGGGCGGCAGCGACGTCCGGATCGCTTGTTTCCCATTCGATCATTAAACTTTGGGCACGTTCGAAGTCGGCGTCGTTTACCATGATCTTGGCATTGGCTTTCGGGCGTGACATGAATGCGACCGCCTGAAGGTGGCCCTCATTATGAATGTCCGCGTCGATGCCAGCCTGTTGAAAGCGCTGCTTTAGACGCTTCGCTTTGTCCGGCTCGTTAAATGTCGCGATCGTCACCATGGCTTATTTTGCTTTACCGCTGCCTTCTTGAGCAAACATCAACTAGCGGCCAAGTGCAAGATTCGGCGGCGGGAACCAATGGTAGAGGATGAAATAAACAAGGACACCTGTGACCGAAACATAGAGCCAGATCGGCATCGTCCAGCGGCCAAGTTGTCGATGTTGGTCCCAGCGGCGGCGGAAAACCGGCACGAGTGTGACGATCACGAGCGGCAGGGTGACGAACGCCAGCAAAATGTGCGTAATCAGAAGCGGAAAATAAATCCACGCGATCAAGCCGGTGTAGCCGGAAGATTTTTCACCGACGTGAACGTGATAGACAATGTAACCGACAAGGAAACAGCTCGATGCGATCAAGGCGATGATCATGCACGGGACGTGGCGCTGCCAGATGTTGCGCCGGATCCAAAACCAGCCCGCCGCAATGAAAATGGTGCTGACCGCGTTGAGGGACGCATTGATCGCGGGCAAATCAGAAATCGTCACGCCACAGATTCCCACAGATGAAACACAGATGAAAGCGGGGCGAGAAGCTACCCTGCAAAAATCTGTGTAAATCTGTGTTCATCTGTGGCTCTGTACCACTTCGCTAATGCCCACTATTATCGAGGAACCCAACGCCAGGCACCTCTCGCAAGATCGACAACCGATCTTCGCGCATCGGCTCGCGCGTTCGATTTTGAGGTTGGCGATCGTCCTCCTGATCGCGGCTGCGATCAGCGGGGGATGGTATCTGGCGCGAAAAGGCTTTGGCGGGCGGACGCGGGCGCGGATCGTGGAGGAATTCCACCGGCGCGGCGTCGAAGCATCGATCGGCCGTCTTACGCTCAATCCATTTCGCGGACTGGTCGCGCGGAACGTCCGCATTTTCAGCTATCAAGAACGCACCCATACCCTCGCGTTCATCAGCGAAATCGTGCTCGATATCAATTACGCCGCTTTTTTTCATCATCAGCCGTTTCTCAACGGGCTCGACGTTCGCAACGCCGAGGTCACGCTTCCCTTGAAAGGCCCACAGGGTAAAACCGAGCAGCCGCAGCTCAGAAGATTTCACGCGCACATTTATTTTCCGCCCGAACAAATCTTCGTCAGCCAGGCGGAAGGAATTTTTTGCGGCGTGCGCGTCTCCGCCACCGGTCAATTGATCAAGCGGGCGGATTATCAGCCATCGCCGCCACTGTCGGAAGAGGAGCGGCAAAAGAGAATGTCCATCCTGCGCCGGATCGTGTCGGAGCTGCAGCGATTTAATTTTCCGAACGGTCCGCCTTCATTGCAGGTGAAATTTAGCGGCGATCTCGCCCAGCTCGAAGAGGCGCGTGCGGAAGTGACGCTTCAGGGAAATCTGCTCAAGCGAAAAGATTACGAGATCCGGGATCTTGTTGCGTCGGCGGAGTGGAGTGATCAAACCCTCAACGTCTCGCGGTTCGAATGGAGCGATCGTTTGGGCGGCTTTGCCGCAACGGCGAATTGGAGTCGTCGGACGGATTCCGCAAATTTTCAGGCGCGGAGCACTCTTGATCTTAAAACATTGCTG
This sequence comes from Chthoniobacterales bacterium, assembly GCA_035716295.1. Classification (GTDB taxonomy): domain Bacteria; phylum Verrucomicrobiota; class Verrucomicrobiia; order Chthoniobacterales; family UBA10450; genus AV40. The sequence goes on from DASTJU010000011.1 coordinate 5,995, forward strand.
GAGGCCGTGGACTTTGGCGAAGGGCTCGCCGACATCCATTTCAAGACCCCACCGGTGGTCGACGTTACCGGCTCGGCCAATTTCGCCAGCGCGCGTCCACAGGTAAAACTGATCGGCCATTTTGCCGCTGACGATCTCACCTACAAAAATCTCTCGCTCGCGGATTGCCGTGCCGAATTTTCCTGGGACGGTGAGCGCACCTGGCTGCGGGACATCCACGTCCGACATCAGAACGGCGAGCTGCGCGCGGAAGTGTTTGAAGCACCTAACGAGTTTCGACTGAACGTCGATGGCCCGGTCACGGGTGCGTTGCGTTCCTTTGCTTCACCGGAGATCCAGGAATTTCTCGGGCAATGGGAATTTGAGCGCCCGCCGGTGATTCAACTCGCCATTCGCGGGAAAGATCGACATCCCGAAAGCTGGCAAGGCGATGGCAATATCGCCTTCGATCGGACCCGGTTTCGCGGCCAGTGGATGAACAGCGCGACCGCGAAAGTGCATTTTGCTGATGGCGCCGTGACTTACGAGAATTTTCGCGTCACCCGGGACGAAGGCATTGGCACGGGAACTTTTGTTTACGATTTCGCCAAACACGAAGTGCGCATCTCGAACGTCAAAGCGAACCTGCGTCCGGCTGAAGTCGCGGTTTGGATCGACACCGATCTGCCGAAAAATGTCGCGCCTTACAAATTTCATCAGCCGCCGGCGGTCACGGCGAACGGCGTTTATCAATTTCGCGGCGGCACAGGCACACGACTCGAGATCAACGTCGATGCGCCGGCGGGAATGGATTACGTCTTTTTGGGCAAGACTTTGCCCTTCCACAAGATTGCCGCGAAACTTCTTTTCACCAACGATCACCTGCAGATTGCCGATCTTCGCGGTGGACTTTTTTCGGGCAGCGTCCTCGGTAGCGCGGACATTTCGCTCGCGCACGGCGATCCTCGTTATCACGCCAAGCTTGCGGTCGAAGCCCTGGATTTTCCGCGCCTGACTGATTTGTATTACAACTACAAGACCGCGCACGGCCAGCTCAGCGGCACCTACGATTTCACCGGCCTCGGTGACAACTCGCGAGCAATGCAAGGCAGCGGCAAGATGAACGTGGCCAACGGCGACGTGTTTGCGATTCCGGTGTTCGGCCCGCTCTCCGGAATTTTAAATCTGGTCGTCCCGGGCGCCGGCTACAGCATCGCGCGGAATGCGACCGCCGATTTCACCGTCCAGAAAGCGGTCATTCACACCGACAATTTCGAGGTCGCGGGAAGACTTTTCTCCATGCTCGGGAGCGGCGATATTCATTTCCTGGACGACAAACTCGACTTCGAGGTCCGAATCGATCCAAAAGGACCGGGTATATTGCTGGCGCCGGTTTACAAACTTTTCGAATACAAAGGCGAGGGCAGCCTGAAGAATCCGGATTGGCATCCGAAAAGGTTTTAGAACTTTTGCATTGCTGCTATCCGTGTAAATCCGTGTAATCCGCGGTTCTGTTGTATGAAAAAAATCGGAATCCTATTTGGCCAGGAACACAGTTTCCCGCCGGCGTTTGTCGATCGAGTGAACCAGAAGACTGGCGGCCGCGACATCGTGGCGGAATTCGTCAAGATCGACAAAGTGATCCAGGGCGAACCGTGCGGCTATGACGTGGTGATCGATCGCATTTCGCAGGACGTTCCGTTTTATCGCGCCTGGCTGAAGAATGCCGCGCTCGCCGGGACAGCGGTGGTGAACAATCCGTTTTGGTGGAGCGCGGACGAGAAATTTTTCAACAACGCGCTCGCGACCAAGATCGGCGTCGCGGTTCCGCGCACAGTGCTATTGCCCTCAAATCAGCCCCCGCCGGACACGAACGATAAATCATTTCGCAATCTGGAATATCCACTCAACTGGGAAGCGATTTTCGCGTATGTCGGCTGGCCGGCATTTTTCAAACCGTTCGCGGGCGGCGGCTGGAAAAACGTTTATCGATTGCACAATCCGGAAGAATTTTACCGGGCCTACAGCGAGACCGGCCAGCTGGTGATGATGTTGCAGGAGGAAGTGAAGTTCGACATGTACTTCCGCTGTTACTCGATCGATCAGCGCCATGTTCGGGTCATGCCTTACGAACCGCGGCATCCGTATCATTTGCGTTATCAAACGGAATGGAACACGCCGCCTGATGTCCTCGAAAAAGTCGAGCAGGGCGTTCGGACGTTGAACGAATATCTCGGTTACGATTTGAACACAGTTGAGTTTGCGATCCGGGATGGGGTTCCGGTCGCGATTGATTTTTGTAATCCCGCGCCAGATGCGGAGGCCGCCAATGTCGGCCAGGCAAACTTCGAGTGGGTCGTGGAAGCTGTTTCCGAAATGGCGATCCGCAAGGCGCGCGAGCATTTCCCCGGCCGCGACAATTTGAGCTGGGGCAAATATCTCCAAGCCGCGGTGAACAAGCGTTCGTTGAGCGAGCTCGCGTAAGATCGACAATTCTTCCGTCGCCCTTCGCTCTGCTCGGGATGACATAGCCGGATTTTTGGGAGAGATTTGGGACTCCAATGGGCAAAAAGGACCACACTTACACCCTCGGTATCGAAGAAGAGTTCGCGATTATCGATCCCCAGACGCGCGAGTTGCGGTCGCACATTCAGGAGATTCTCGAGGGCGGCAAGGTCACGCTCAAAGAACAGATCAAGCCCGAGATGCATCAATCGGTGGTGGAGCTCGGCACCGAAATTTGCGCCGACATTCAATGCGCACGCGAGCACGTGATCGATCTTCGCAGCAAACTCGCCGATCTTGCCGGCAAAGCCGGATTAAAAATTGCCTCGGTCGGGACCCATCCGTTTTCGCATTGGCGCGATCAACTGATCACCGAAGGCGAGCGTTATCAGGAAATTGTGCGCGATATGCAATCGCTGGCGCGCGCGAATCTCATCTTCGGATTGCATGTCCACGTTGGAATTCCGAATCGCGAAACCGCGATTCACGTGATGAACCAGACGCGCTATTTTTTGCCGCACGTTTACGCGCTTTCGGTCAACTCGCCGTTTTGGGTTGGTCAGGATACCGGCCTGAAAGGTTATCGGCTCAAAGTGTTTGAGCGTTTTCCGCGCACGGGCATTCCAGACGCGTTCGAATCGCTTTCCGAATACGAGGATTACTGCAAGCTCCTGGTGAAGACTGGTTGCATCGACAATCCGAAGAAAATCTGGTGGGACATTAGGCTCCATCCGTTTTTCGACACGCTCGAAGTGCGGGTGTGCGATGCGCAATCGCGCGTCGACGACACCCTCGCGATCGCGGCCTTGCTCCAGGCTGTCATCTCAAAGTTGTTCAAACTCCTTCGGCAAAACACCACCTTCCGCGTTTATCGCCGTCGCTTGTTGGATGAAAATCGGTGGCGCGCGACCCGTTACGGAATCAACGGGAAACTGATCGATTTCGGGCGCGAAGCGGAAGTCGAGACGCGCAGCCTGTTAAACGAATTGCTCGAATTTGTTTCTACCGAAGTCAACGAGCTTGGCAGCGAACGAGAGATGGCGCACATCGAACGGATCATGCGCGAAGGCACGGGCGCGGATCGACAACTTGCCGCCTTCGCGCGGACCCACGACATGAAAGCGGTCGTCGATCAGATCGTGGCTGAGACTTACGAGGGTTTAAGAGTGGATGGATCGACAACGTGATTGCCGACATTGAATTTCTGTTTAATTCTAAACGCTTCCACAATGCCTGACCGTTTGACCATCGACACGATTGACGCCGAGCTCGTGCCCGGCGCGCGCAACGCACTTCGGGTTTGTCTTCAATTAAAGCCGAGCGAGCGAATCACCATCATCACCGACGAGGCCACTCTCGATATCGCGGCCGCGTTGCAAGCGGAGGTGGAAGAGATCGGATCAGAGCACGGCGTGTTCGTTTTGGAAAATTATGATTCCCGCCCATTAACGAAAATGCCTCGCCCGATTCTGGACGACCTCGCCACCTCGCAAGTGTCGATTTTCGCCGCCCAAAGTCAGCGTGGCGAGCTCGCAGCCCGGCGCGACATGACTGTGGTGGTCGATCGTCATCACATTCGGCATGGTCACATGGTGAACATTACTCGCCAGGTTATGCTCGAGGGAATGCGGGCTGATTTTCGCGACATCGACGCGCTCAGCCAGCGATTGATCGACCGGGCGCGGCACGCATCGCGAATCAAATGTCGTACGGCTCACGGCACCGATTTCGAAGGCGAGTTTTCGCCGAAGCTAAAATGGCTGAAAACGAGCGGCATCATCTCGCCGGACAAATGGGGGAATTTACCGGGCGGCGAAATTTTCACAGCGCCGGCGAACACGAACGGCACTTTTGTCATCGACGGCGTGGTTGGAGATTACTTGTGCAGCAAGTATGGCGATCTAAAAGACACGCCGCTGACCGTCCAGGTGCGCGATAATCGAATTATCGATCTTCGCTGCGACGATAAGAAGTTGCTCGAAGAATTTCGGGCTTACACGAGCACGGATGAAAACAGCAACCGTGTGGGCGAATTCGCCATTGGCACCAACACGGCCTGCACCCGCGTGATTGGAAACATTTTGCAGGACGAAAAAATTCCCGGCGTCCACATCGCTTTTGGTCATCCCTACGCCGAGCATACCGGCGCGAATTGGGTTTCGAAAACGCACATCGACTGTGTGGGCCGCGACTTCGACATCTGGTTCGACCACGAGAAGGTGATGGAACGGGGGAAGTTCCTGGTGTGAGTCGTTCACGGCGATGGCGCGACCTTTTG
>DASTJU010000012.1:0-2620 GCA_035716295.1 Chthoniobacterales bacterium
AGGGAATTGAGCGCGAAGATGTAATTACCGAAGTGGACGGCAAACCGGTGACCGATGTAAAAACTTTTCGAGAAGCCTTAAACAAGGCCGATCCCAAACGCGGCGTCCTGCTTTACCTGGACCGCAAAGGCAGCAAAACCTTTGCGGTGCTGAAAGCCGCCGGCGGTGAACCGCCGGACGACCGTTAGGATCAGGATCTACTTTTTCGCGGCCTGGGCGCGCAGGTAATCAGCCAACGGCTGATTGTCGATGTAAAGTTGCTCGAGTGCCGCGTCGCCGTTGCGCACGCGAACCGTGACATAAGCGTTTTCGTTTCCGCGCCGGCTATTTTCGCGGTAAACGCGCTCGGCTTCGGGAGCGATTTTTTCTGCGACCCAGAACTGGGTAAACGGAATTACAATGTGCTGCTTTCCGTCGAAGTTTCCCCCGGGTTCCACCTTGACCACATTATCGCCGCCAATTGGCGTGGTGCTGATATGGTCAATCTCGGCGAATCCATCTGCGGTTTCCTTTAGCACGGCATAAACCATATCGGATGATCGGAATTGTTCCGGCTGGATAAACTCGTCCGCTAAAAATCGCAGTCGAACATAACGGCCGCGAACCACGTCTTCCGGGTCCACCGGCGCGGTTTTGAATTTCCAAACCCGGCCATGCTTCAATGTCTGCTGCCGGCCCCACGCCAGTAATGCTGGCACACTTAATTGCGCCAGCGCGACCAGAACGAAGATCCAAACACGCACCATTTTCATGCAGTGGCTCGTTTTCTAAACAACAGAATGTTTGCGATGAGAAAGCCCGCGCCCACGACAATGAAGCCGACTCCGCGAGTTATAAAGCTCAGGTCGCTGTCGAAAAATCGACTGATCGCGAGCGCGGCAATGAGGAGCAGTCCGAAATTCGCGCGGGCGATACTGTTTGTCCGAATGCCCCGCGCGAGGATGTCGATCCCGAGCAAGAGCGCATAGCAATTGATCACGGCGGCTGCGGCAAACGAGCACTCTCCCGTCGACACCTCGCAGAAATTCGCAACGCCCCACGCAATCGCGGCGACAATCGGAAGCGCCGCAGCCGTTAGGCTGAATCCCCATCGCCGGCGAAACAGGTCCGACCCTGCGAGGCAAAGCGCCGCGATTGGAAATAGAAGCGCTAAGGCCAGTGCGAAATTTGCGGGGGCGCCGCGCTGTCCCCAAGCAAGGTCGCGGCTCATGTGCCAGCTCGATTCAAAACTGAGTACAATTGCCGTGACGCCGACGCCGACGCCGCCAAGCAGCGCGACGATGTGCAACCGTTCATCAGCCCGCGGAAAACATTTTATTCCGCACAGATAGATCGCGGCGAAGAGCCCGGCGAATGCGATTCCGCCCAGGTCCGCTTTCGCAAATTCAGCCGTAGCTCCGAGACCGAACACCGCCGCTACCGTCAGCGCAATCGCCAAGGTTGCTGTCTCGCGGCTGTCGCGATCATTTCGAAACCGGATCCAAAAATATGGAACGACGAGCAGGAGCAAAACCCAAAACAGCATCGGATTCGTTTGCGACGAAATAAATCCCCATCGCGAGAACAGCCACACAATTGTCCCGATAACGTAAACGACAGCACCGAGTGTAGTGCGAAGGAGATATACAATTGGAATGCTCAACAGGAGCCAAACGCGCATGAACTCAGCAAACGAACCCTGGATTTGATAGGTCTGGCTGATCAGAGAAATCGCGGTGGCCACCGCCGCGACATCGAACACCGCCACTGCTTCACGCCACGGTCGGGATTCGTTTCGCCGCAACAGCACAAAAACGACCAGCGCCTGTGCGATCAATAGCGGCAAAAATGCAATCCCCGTCCGCGTCGCGCGACTTAGCTCATCCCAATTATGCGCGATCAGAAGAATGATACCCGCACCGACGAGCGCGGCGCCGACCGTGGCCAAAATAACAAAGCCGAAATTCGTGCGCGCTTTGATTGATTCGTAATGACGTTCGATCGCCCGCGCGTTGTCGGAGCTGATCACTCCGGCGGCGACTAATTCAGGGAGCTGGCCGCGAAGCCATTGCACAGCCCGGCGATTGGTTGATCCGGCCACCGCCGGATTCAATCAGAGCTAATCGCGGAAGTAAACGGCCTCGTTAGGTCTTCCGGCTGCCGACCACGACCAGCAAGATCCCGCCGACGAGACAGATTCCGCTTACGATCGGCGGAAAACTGATCCCATGACTTTCGGTGTGCTTGATTTCAATAGGCCCTAGTTGCGCGTCTTTCTTTTCTTCTCTCCAACCCAGGCCGCCGTAGGCGAAGCCGACGATGCCAACGATGATGAGAACGATGCCGATTATTCCAACTGGTTTCACGGTGCGGATGCTACAGCGGTCGACGGCCGCTGATCAATTGGATAATTAGAACAACCAGCGCAATCAGAAGCAAGAGGTGAATGTAAGCGCCCAGAACGTGGAAGCCGACGAAACCAAGTAGCCAAAGAATCAGCAGAATAACAAAGATAGTCCAAAGCATAAAACCCTTTCGTTTTTAAGGTTGTTACCAATGCTTCGTTTCGCCTCAGGCAGCCGCGCTTACCAAAATTGCGCGGGAAGATGTGATCTTCTATTGGCCCGCTTTTTTGAGCACG
>DASTJU010000013.1:0-5655 GCA_035716295.1 Chthoniobacterales bacterium
TAATGTGGTGAACGGATGCCCCGGCATATTGAAACTAGCAAGATTGTCGATCTTCCGGCGTCGCCGAAAAATAAAAACGGTCGCGGCAGTCAGCGCAAAGAAGATCACATCGACCGATATAACGTAGTTTAGAATTTGTTCATATCGGCCTGACAACGTGATCACGATCGCGAGCGCGCCTTGCAATGCGATCGCAAACGCCGGAACCCGCGCGCGATTCAATTTTGCCAGGCTCGAAAAAAACAAGCCGTCTTCGGCCATCGCGAAATAAACGCGCGGTGCCGTGAGCATGCTTTGGCTGAGAAAGCCGAAGGTAGAGATGGCGATCCCGACCGCAATAATGCGTGCGCCGTTCTCGCCCAGCGCCAAACGCATTATCGCTGACGCGGGCGTCCTTGTTTGTCCCAAGCCTTGCGGACCGAGTGCATGAACACAAACAAAGTTTACCGAAAGGTAAACGACAATGACGCCCAGCACGCCCAACAATAAACCACGCGGAAGATTTTTTCGCGGTTCGCGCACTTCTCCCGCCACAAAACACGACGTTTGCCACCCGCCATACGCGAATTGGACCGGAATGAGGGCGGCGCCGAAGGCCGTCAGCGAATTCCAAAATCCGGGCATTGACGACGTCGATCTTGTAATGGCGGGCGAGGGCGCAGCTGCGACGGTCAAACCGAACGCGACCAGTGCAGCAATCGCGATCAATTTCAGAACCGTAAATACGTTCTGGGTCGTGCTCCCGGCGCGCACGCCGAGGCAATTGATGATCGTAAGCACGACCAGGACGGCCGCCGCCAGTAACGCTGCGACGTTGTCATTGGTCTCTCTCTGCCCAAGCGCGCACACGTACTTTGCAAAAGTTACTGCGACTGCGGCCATGCCGCCAGTTTGTGTGACCAGGAGCAGCGCCCATCCGTACACAAACGCCAGCCCGGGATGAAACGCGTCGCGCAGATAAATATATTGGCCCCCACTAACGGAACTCTGCGAGGAAAGCTCCGCGTAGATGAAAGCGCCCGCGAGCGCGATCAGTCCGCCGAAAGCCCAGGCCGCAAGGATTAGGAATGTGGACGACACCTGCTGCGCGACGACATAGGGATTAATGAAAATCCCTGAACCGATGATGCCGCCCATCACGAGCATCGTCGTGTCGAACAAACCGAGACGGCGCGCGAGCTGCGCTTCGGAAGATGCGACGTTGGTCACTCTTCTACGGCGTTGAATCTGTCTGCCTGGCCTCTTTGGCAGTGGCGGCCATGGAGATGCAGATCGTTGCCGCGAGCACGCCGATGACGAAGGCGAGAGAGAGGAGCGTCGGTATCTCGAATACGTCGCGCAGCATCATCTTGGCGCCGACGAATGCGAGGACAATGGCCAAACCACTTTTCAGATAAACAAAACGCGTGATCATTTTCGCCACCAGGAAATAGAGCGATCGCAGCCCGAGAATTGCGCAGATATTCGAAGTGTAAACGATGAACGGGTCGCGCGTGATTGCGAACACTGCGGGAATGGAATCAACTGCGAAAACGAGGTCCATGACGTCGATCACGATGAGCGCGAGCGCGAGCGGAGTAAGCATCCAGCGGTCGTTGACTCGCGCTTTGAAATGTTCGCCGTGAAATACCGGCGTCACCGGAATTGCCCAGTTGCACCAGCGCATGATCCAGCTCTGTCCGAAATCCTTCGCTTCTTGTTTTACGAAAAACATTCGCCACGCGCTGACCAGCAGGAAGGCGCCGAAAAGGTAGAGGATGAAATCGAAGCGCTCGACCAGCGCGACGCCGAGCCAGATCATGACTCCGCGCATCACCAGGGCGCCGAGAATTCCCCACACCAACGCCCGATGTTGCGCCATCGGCGGAACCTGGAAGTACTGGAAGATGAGAACGAAAACAAAAATATTGTCGACGCTGAGCGAGTACTCGATCACGTAGCCGGTCAGAAATTCGACCGCTTTTTCAGGGCCGCGGATTTTCCAGACCACCAGGTTGAACAGCAGCGAGAGAATGATCCAAATGGCGGTGCGCTGAGCCGCCGCTCGCATACTCAACTCGCGGCCGCGGTGTTTAAATTGAACAAGATCGACAATCAGCGCGATGAAAACGCCGCCATGAAACGCGATCCAAAACCAAATACTTGTCGTCGCCACCGCGCGTAGGGTTTCACGCTACACGCGCGACGGCAATCGGAAACATTCAGTTGCTTGCCACGCCCGACCTTCATCGTAGTTTGTCCGTCTCATGGACGCGGAGCTCGAGAAACTCGTTGAAGCTGGCAAGCTGCCTTCAAAGGCAGCTGAAAAGCTTGATCAGCTCAAGCCGAAGACGTTTTGCCTCCACAAAAGCTGGGGGTTCGGTCGGGTCGCTGAATGGAACCTTCTGCTCAACCAGATCCTGATTGATTTCACCGGTAAGAAGGCCCACCCGATGCAGCTGGAATATGCCGCCGACAATCTCACTCTGATTCCGGCGGAACACTTCCTCGCGCGCAAGGCCAGTGATCTCGCGGCCACCAAAAAACTGGCCAAAGACGATCCGGTCGGGGTGGTTCGAAACATTTTGGAAAGCCTCGATGGAAGTGCGACCGCGCAGCAGGTCAGCGATTGGATGGTCCCCGACCTGTTCACCGAAGCGGAATGGAAACGATGGTGGGAATCGGCCCGCAAACAATTGAAAACAAGCGGCGCGTTCTCGATTCCAGCGAAAAAGACGGAACCGATCCAAATTCGCGCCGAAGGCATCTCCCACGCCGACGAATTGACCGAATTATTCAATCGCGCGCGGCAACCGAAGCAACAACTCACTGCGCTCGAGCAGATCGTAAAATCTTATCAGCAGTTCAAAGAGCCGGAAAAACAATTGCAGCCGGTGATTGCGACGATCGAAAATGTTGCGACTCGCAACCAGAAATTGCATCCCGAGCTGGCGTTCGAGCTCGTGCTCGGCCGCGACGATTTGCTGCAGCACTTTGCGCAATTGAAGACGACGCACATCGGTCTGACGCTCGGCAAATTGATCGCCGATGAAGAACGGCGGTTGGTGTTGATTTTGCCGAAGATGCCGGCGGCGAAAGAGAAGCGAGTCCTGCAAGCGTTGCCGGCGGCGCTCGGCGAGCGCTGGAGCGCACGCGCACTGCAGCTAATGCAGGCGACGCACGGCCGAATGGTCGCTCAAATTCCCCACGTGTTTCGCGACGCCGGACAGCACGCTGAGTTGAAGACAATGCTGGAACGCAGCCTTCGCGAACACTCCGCCACCAGCGAAATGCTTGTCTGGTTATGCGCCGAGCGCGCTGATTGGCCCGAGTTGATCAATCCGGAATTACTGGCAGCGATCTTATCCGCACTCGAGCGCGAGCAGTATTTAGCGGCGGGTCGCGCCAGCAAATTGCAGCGCTTGCTTTTGGAAGATCGACAATTATTTCAGGACATGTTTGGCAAGGCCGATGCCGGACTGGCGCGTGACGCGCTGCGGAGACTTCAATTAAGCCCATTGTTTGACGAATTGACCAAGCGCTCATTGCTCGCCCGAATCGTGAAAGTCTTTCCCGGTCTCGAAAGCATGATTGCAGGCGCACAGGCTCAAGAAAAAGCTGCCCCGCTCGTTGTCTCATGGAGCAGCTTGGAAAGGCGGAAAGCAGAATACGAAGAACTCGTTAAGAAAAAGATTCCGGAAAATATCAAAGAAATTTCGCTCGCCCGTTCCTATGGCGATCTGAGCGAGAACTTTGAATACAAAGCGGCCAAGCAAATGCAGGCCGTGCTCGCCCGCCAACGGGCCGAGCTCGAGCAAGCGCTGCAAAATGCGCGCGGCACTTCCTTTGAGAATCCGGACACATCGCGTGTCTCGATTGGGACGATTGTTACCGTGCGCGACAAAGCTTCAAAAAAACAGGAAACCTACACGATCCTCGGCGCGTGGGACGGCAATCCGGATCGAAACGTCATTTCTTACCAGACCGCAATCGGCCAGGCCATCCTCGGCCACAAGGCGGGCGAAACTGTGACCTTGCCAAACGGAGAGTTCGAGATTGTCTCAATCGAGCCAGCTCCGGTCGACAAGCCTGTCGCGGAGTTGCAGGGCGCCGCGCTGTCGGCGCCTTAATATTTGGGCCACGACGGCGCGTGTCCCTCCAATTCGATCAAATCGCTTGCCATTCCTCTCATTGCGCCGGGATAATGGGGAAACCTCATGAACGCTCGAATTAATCACATCGCGGTTTGGGTTCTCGTCGTTATTTATTTTCTTATCGGCTGGGGCTGGTACGCCATTTGGGGCGATACTTGGCTGAATCTTCACGCTAAGACCGCAACCGACATTGAGCGCACGCATAATGTCGGCGCCTACCTGTTCGCACTCGGTGCGTCGATCGTCGTGAATTACGCGCTGGCTTGGCTGATCGGGCGCTTTAATACGACGAACGCGGTAGCAGGTCTGAAAATCGCACTCATCTGCTGGTTCGCGTTCGTGTTCGTTGAATATGCGACCATTTGTGTCTTCTCCGCTTTTGAAACGAATCCCTGGCCGCTGATTTGCATCGACATGGGCCGGCCACTGATCGGGTTTGCCATCAGCGGCATCGTTCTCGGCGCCTGGCGCAAATCTGTTTGACGGTAGGGCGAGACTCAGTCGAGCCGCTTAGGTCGCAGCCGCCGCGTTCGGTGTATTAACGACTTTTTCAAATCGCTTTTCCCACGCCAGGTAATTGCCTTTGGCGCCGAGCACGAGGGGCGAGAGCGCGATCGCGTTGAGCAAAACCCAGTTCAGCAATGACGCGGGAAATCGTAGTGGCCTGACAAAGTCCATAAACAGAACGACCCGATCTCCGTTGGTCTCGTTCCAGGCTTCGTGCCGGTAAGTGTCGTCGAAGACAAGACTCTTGCCTTCTGCCCAATGTCGGGTTTCGCCGTTGACCTTGATCCCGCAACTCGAAACGGGCTGGGGGATAATCAAACCGAGATGATAACGCAGGACGCCTTTGTAGGGGCCGCGATGCTCAGGCAGATGTTTGCCCGGCGCGAGAATGGAAAAGAACGCCGTTTTCATTCCCGGGACTTCTTTAAGAATGCGCGCAGTCTCCGGGCAGCGCTTGCAATTTCCCTTCGCCTTGAATCCATAGGCGAAAAAGAAATACGTCTTCCAACCGTCATCTTGCGAAAGTTTTCGCTGGTCCGGCGAGATGTCCTGAAAATTCGGGAGATTACTCCGATGCCGCATCACTTCATCCAGTTCGCGTCGCATCGTGGCCCAGTTTCCTTCCAGCATTCGCGTCCAGGAAAAGTCGGCCGGATCGAGGAACGCCTGCTCGGGCACGAGCGACGAACCGCTGAGCAGTTTTTCCAACTGCCACAGCACCGCTTGTAAAAACTTCATCAATCGCGCGCGCATCAGGCGACAATTCTCCATGGATAATTAACCGGATGCAACGTCACGTTACCCAGTCCGGCTCGGACTTTGTCAAAGGAGACGCGCCTTCAGTCTTCTGTAGTGGCGGCCGTGTCGGCCGCAAATGGATGCAACGTCACGTTGCCGGCGGGTTGGGCATCGTCTTGATCCCGACCCGCGCCAAGTATTCGTCGGCCTGCAACAGATCGTTGCCTGCGCGCTCGACAATCTTGAGCAGATTATCCATCGACGACACTTCTTCGAG
>DASTJU010000014.1:0-2237 GCA_035716295.1 Chthoniobacterales bacterium
GAGGCCAATATCACATTGATTTGCGGTCATTTTGTGTTTGTTGCTTCGGGGCGAGAGTTACACTGTAACGGGCGATTCAAAGACATGGCAAATTCCGTTTCTCAAGTTTTGTTGACTGAAGCGCGGTTGGAAGCGTCCAAAAAAGATGTCGATCTTTCCGCCGGAGCGGTGGTTGATTTCTGGGGTGTCGTTCGAGAATTGTAAGACGGTCGTGAGATTGAAGGAATCGATTATGAAGCTCACAAAACCATGGCGGATCATCAGATGAAAATCCTTGCCAATGCTGCGGCCGAGAATTTTCGATTGAACCAAGTCCTGCTTCATCATCGGATCGGGTTTGTGCGAACGGGTGAAGCATCGCTGTTTCTGCGAGTGAGCGCGCAACATCGCGCCGCAGCATTCGAGGCGAGCGAGTGGATCGTGGATGAATTGAAGAAGAAGGTCCCAATTTGGAAACGGCCTCGATTTAAAAGCGAAGCGCAGGTCGCATCGCCCAGAGGGCGACGGCTACAACCGCAAACATGAACTGGGCGAACCGATTAACACTCAGCCGGCTGCTGTTGACAGTGATTTTTGTCGCCGCGCTTAATTCGTCGTGGCAGTACGGGCGCACGGTCGCCTTAATCGTTTTTCTGATCGCGGGCGTGAGCGATTTTGTCGATGGCGAAATCGCGCGCCGCTACGGTGTCGTTACAAATTTCGGAAAGTTAATGGATCCGCTGGTGGACAAGATCATGGTGGCGGCGGCGTTTATTTCACTGGTGCCGCTGAAAGCAGTTCCGGCGTGGGCGGCGACGACTGTAGTGGCGCGCGATTTTCTAATTACCGGCCTGCGGATGATGGCGACCGCGAAAGGAAAAATTTTACCGGCCGAAATGCTCGGCAAACAGAAGACATCCTGGCAGGTGGTGACGGTGATTTTCTTTCTCGCATTGCTCTCGCTCCACGAGCTGCGTTATGCGAACGAAACATCGAAATGGTGGTTTCGCGCCTGGGACCAAGCGGGTCCGATCCTGGTTTGGATCACAGTCGCGCTGACAGTCTATTCCGGACTCGGCTATGCCTGGCGCCACCGCGAATTGATCGCGCCGAACGAGTGAGTTCTTAGAAGAAACTCTGCGGGACTTCGATTTTATCGCCCGGCCGGAGTCGAACATCCTGAGAGGGATCTTTGCGAAAGCGCCGCACATCGTAAACCGTGGCGTCGTTGCCACGGAGAAGGCGCACGTGCCGTTGATCGGCGAAATCGTTGAAACCCCCGGCAGCGTTGATCGCGGTCAACAGAGTCATGTCTTCAGTAAACGGCACGCGGGAAGGACTGCGAACCGACCCGCCAACGTTCACAAAGCGGGCGCTCGGCTGCATGATGATGGTGACGTTCGGGTCCGAGTAAATCTTGTTGGTCCGAAAATTCTCCTCGATCGAGCGGGAGAGCTGCGCCGGCGTCATTCCTTCGGCGTGGATTTTGCCAATGTAAGGAAGATTGATCGAGCCGCTGGCGTCGACGCTGTAGGTGTTGTTGACCTGGGCTGAATCTTCGGCCGGGACGCCGCTGATTTTCATTTCAACCGGATCGCCAATGCGAAGCGTGGCCTGAGCGAACGCTCCGGTGGCGAACGCGAAAGAAAAAAGCAAGATCGCGAGCAGACGCTGCATCAATACTCGTCGGACTCGAAGTGACCGTTGTCGGCGCCGTTGGCAGCAACGCGCGATTTTTTCCGACCGCTCCGGGTCGTTTCTTTTCCGCGCGGCTGATAATAGCCGTAGTAATTCGTGTAGTAGTAGTAGTTCTGGTCGTGTTTGAGATCGACGTTGTTGAGCACGACGCCCAGCACGGTCCCGCCGACACCGACAATGGCTTGCTTCACTCGCGTCAGCATCGCGCGCGGAAAACGCCGGTGCTGAACCACGATCACAGTTTGATCGACTTCGCTCGCGATCACGGAAGCGTCGCTGACGCCCAGGATTGGTGGCGAATCGAAGAACACGATGTCGTAGCGCATTTTTAATTCGGCGATCGTGTCCGACATTCGTTGCGAGTTGAGGATGCCGACGGCGTCGGAAGGCAAAATTCCGCTGGGCAAGATCGACAAATTCTCGACGCTGGTTGGCAAAATTGCCTGATCGAGGTCCATGTCGGTGGTGAGATAATTGGTCAGGCCAAACTCGTTGCTGAGATCGAACAAGAGATGCTGAACCGGGCGACGCAGGTCAGCATCGACAATCAGAGTTGAATA
>DASTJU010000015.1:0-3526 GCA_035716295.1 Chthoniobacterales bacterium
CGGGCTGATTTCCAGGAACAGAAAGCGATGCATCTCCTGAATAAACCCATCGTGAGCTCGGGAAAAATCTGGTTTCATGCGCCCAACAAATTCCGGCGCGAAGTCACCGGCAATTCGCCGAGCGTGACGGTCAGTAATGGCCGCGACCTTTGGATTCATTATCCGAATTTCAAGTCAGCCGAGCATTACTCCTTAGGCAAACGATCCCCGGTCGATGCCGCCATCGCCGCGATCAATGCCGCGCTCAATCTGGAGAATGTTGAATCAACGTTTCGAATCACGGGCGCGAAGATCGACAATGGCTATGCTTTGCAGCTGCTCCCCCGCTCGCCATCGATGAAGCGAACGTTTCAGAAGTTCGATCTGCGTTTGAACAACGATCTCGTGGCAGAACGCACCGAGATGACGCAACCGAACGGCGATCAGATCGTCACGACCTATTCGAATCAGACGCGCGCGGCGGTTCCGGCCGCGACGTTTGAATTCACGCTTCCGGCCGGAACGGCAATTACAACTCCTTTAGGGCGGTGAAGACAGACCCATTCCTGAATTCTGCTGCACGGCCGAGATGTCGGAGCTGTTGTCCGTAGGCAAAAATCGACCTCGCTCTCCGCTTCAGATTTTCGCTCGACTTCGCTTGCCGCCGCGTGCTAACCAGTCGCAGTCGTTCCCCCAATGAGCGCGAAAACTTTTTATCTGCTTTCGCTTCTATGCGCTTCGCGACTGTTGATCGCTAACTCGCTCGACAACAATGCGGCGAGCCCGTCTCGCCCGGCCGTCACGTCGCATATTCCGCGCGAATCGGTCGCGTCGAAGGGCATCGCGTCGATTGGATACAGTAAGCGGCTGCATATTCTTGAAATCCAATTTGTGAACGGTGCGGTTTATCGATACCTCCAAGTCGCGCCGTCGGTTCACCGGGACTTGATGGCCGCGGATTCCAAGGCGCGTTATTACGACGCGAACATCAAAGGCAATTATCCGTCCGTCCGCGTTCGGCCACGCGTGAACCAAGAAGCACGTTGAAATTTTACGAACGTTGGAATTGGGACGAACTAAGACACAAGCTCGTTCTCACGCCCGAAGAGAAACGCGTCATCACTTTTGTTATCGCGGCATTTGTTCTGGGTCTCGTGACAAAGTGTTACCGCGACGCGCATCCGCAGCCGCCGGTGCAGATGGAGAAGAAGCATCCGCACTCGCGTAAGTCTCAACCTTGAAAGTACTTTTTCGGGATCGCGTGCTCCGGACTTTCGTGCTGCCAATAGATCGACAAGATCCACCAGCGGTTTCCATCGTTGAAAAGCTGAATGCTATTGATCCCGCGCATGAACGGCTCGGCATCGCTCGGATCGTGGCGCGATTCATATGTGCTCCAGACCTGCGCAATTCGACCGAATTGTTCGACCCGACGCGCGATTTCCTTTTCATAGAAGCCCTCCTTCTCAAAAAGCGGTTCTACCCGAGCGATGTAGCCCTCCACGTCCAAAATTAACGGCGCAAGATCGACATCATTCCTTCCGGCAACAGTCGCGGTCGGAATCAATCGCGCGCCCGGATAAAACAGCGAGCGCTCACGCTCCCAATCGCGCTTTTTTCCGGCCGGCCCGGAGATCACATCATACGCGGCCGCGATAATCGCTTCGATCGACGCAACGTCAGAAGGATTTGCTGAGTTCGACATTCGACGTGGGACCTTTAGTGCCAGTCCGGCTCGGACCGTTGGGCGTTTTCTTGGCGATCTCCAAAACTCTCCGTGCGGCGTTATGCCCAGGAATTCCGCTCACCGCGCCGCCGCGCAGCGCGCTTGATCCACAGAGAAAAACATTTTCCCATTCGGTCTCGACTCCCCACGTTCCGACTTGCTCCTTCGTTGTCGCAAAGGGCCAGGTCGGCGAGTCCTGAAAAATGTTCCCGTGATACATGCCCAGCGAATTCTCGATATCGACCGGACTTTTGCTTTCAATGCATGGACTCCCATCGCGCGCGACGGCGAGGCAATCCTCCAACGGCTCTTCCAACCATTGGTTCATGCTCGCCAGAAATTTTTTCTCCGCTTGTTTTCGCATCGCTTCGTTCTCTTTCGCGAATAGCGAATACGGCGCATCGAGACCGAACAGCGTGATCGTGTGGAAACCTTGTTCGCGCAGTTCCGGCGACAGAATGCTGTCGTCTGTCAGAGTGTGGCAATAAACCTCGCAAGGCGTTCTGTCGGGCAACCGGCCTTTGGCGGCCTGTTCGAAGCTCGCATTCATTTGCTCGTAACCTTCGTCGCTATGGAACGTGCCGCACCACGCTTGCGCTGTTGGATATTTCTTTGCCTTTAGCTTCGGCAATCGGCGCAGCAGCATGTTCATCTTGAACACACTCCCCTCGTCTACCGCTGCGGGTTCATAGGCTTTGCCCGAATATTTCGAGAGCACGTTGCGTCCGAAGTTCGCTAACAGAAACCGGGATTCGACGGTTTGTCGTCTTCCATTGGTTTGAAATTCGACTGTTTTATTTTCTCCTGCTAGATCGACGCTGAGAAGATCGACATTCGTGAGCGATTCCGCGCCAGCACTCCGCGCCGCTTGTTCCAATTCGCGCGCGACTGCTCCCATCCCGCCGACCGGTACTCTCCATTCGCCGGTCTTGTTGCCGATCAAGTGATAAAGGAAACAGCGATTCTGAACGAGCGACGGATCGTGCGGATGAGTGAAGATGCCGACTTTGGCGTCGGTGAGCACAAGGCCGCGGACCAAATCGTCTTGTAAGTAACGTTCGAGCGCGCGACCGAGCGGCTCTTCCACCAGACTTCGCCATGCTTCACGGGAGACATCATCTACGTCGAACTGCCGTTTCGTTTCCTCCTTTGAAACGAGCGGCTCGAGCATTGTGTCCCAAGTGCGCTCCGCAAAGACGCGCGAGAGAGCGTAGAACTTTTTCATCTGCTCGAACTCGGTCTCGCTCCCCGTAAGATCGACAATCGACCGTCGGCTTTGCCCTTCATCGACGTTGCTGAGCAGGAGGCCGTCGTGGAGGCCGCTCTTAATATAAGGGGTGAAAGAACCGGTGGCCCGCCGCCGCAGCTCGAGCCTCAGACCGAGATCGCGAATGATCTTTTCCGGAAACAAACTGACCAGATAGGAATACCGCGACAGGCGGGCATCGTAGTCCGGGAATACCTTCTGGGAGGTCGTAGCCCCGCCGATGTAATCGTTCTTCTCTAATAAGAGTACGCCCAGCCCGGCCCGCCCGAGATAACTCGCCGCCACGAGGCCATTATGCCCGGCTCCGAGAATGACGACGTCGTAGCGCGCTTTCATTTGAGAACGTTCAACGTTCAACGCTCAACGTCCAATAAAAGACGGAGTAATTCTTTCTTCTTAACTCCGCCTTCTTACTTCTTAATTTACAGCTAATGACCGCACCATCTGATGTCCGGACTCGTTGCGTACCCGAGCACATTCAGTCGCCGAAAGCATGATATATAATTGGCAGAACGCGTTCGCGTCTCAGCTTTCTGGCTGAGTCGGAAAGCGAA
>DASTJU010000016.1:0-7621 GCA_035716295.1 Chthoniobacterales bacterium
GAGCAACAAGAAACGCACTTCACTCCAAGTACGTGTGACACCGCGAATTTAACTGGAAGATCGATAATCATCGGAATGAACGCGGTCATTGCATGCGGAGGCACGGGCGGACATCTTTTTCCCGGAATCGCTGTCGCGGAGGTTCTGCGCGAGCGTGGACACGAAGTGCTCTTGTTTGTTTCCGAAAAAGAGATCGACAGTCTGGCGCTCTCGACGCGCTCACAGTTCCGGTTCGAAAAATTGCCGACGATAGGGTTTCCTTCGGTTTATTCTCCAAAAATTTTCGGATTTGTTCGCCGGTTCATTGAAAGTCTTTCCCGGTGCCGATCGATTTACCAAAAGTTTAAACCGCAGATTGTCCTCGGCATGGGCGGATTCACTTCCACCGCGCCAATCCTGGCCGGACGGATGCGGGGCATTTCCACGCTGGTTCACGAATCGAATGCCGTGCCTGGGAAAGCGAACCGCCTGGCCGCGAAAATGGTGCGTGCTGTTCTGCTCGGATTCAAAGAATGCGCCGCCTTCTTCCCCAAAGTCCGGACCGAGCTCACTGGCACGCCGATTCGAACTGAGCTCAAACGCCTGGATCGACAATCGGCCCGGCAAAAACTGGGATTGCAACCGGATGTCACGACCATGCTGGTGATGGGCGGGAGTCAGGGCGCCAGCGGCATCAATCAAGCCATGATCAAATCCCTGCCGCTGTTGCGCGACGCTGCCTTGCAAGTGGTTCACCTTTCGGGGACGCGAGACGAGCGATTGGTAGCGGAGAGTTATCGACGTGAAAGAATCCCCGCGTTCGTGGTCGCGTTTCATCATCACATGGAAGAAGTTTACAGCGCCGCGGATTTTACGGTCGCGCGCTCCGGTGCTGCCAGTCTGGCCGAGATCGCTTCCTTCGAGTTGCCCAGTATTCTGATTCCGTTTCCCTACGCCGCCGACGATCACCAGACTCGCAACGCTGAGATTTTCGCACGCGGGGGGGCGGCGTTTGTTTTGAAAGAATCGGAGGTTTCTCCCGAATTACTTACTCAGAAGATCCGAGAGATGATCAATCACCCGGAGCAGCTTCGCCGGATGTCGGAGAGATGTTCGCATCTCGCGCCGCGCGACGCCGCTACCCGCGTGGCCGCAACCATGGAGAAGTACACCCAGTCATGACTACGGCGGATGTCGATCTTGCAAGATTTCTGACGCAGGAACGGCACAACGTTCATCTCATCGGGGTGGCCGGGAGCGGCATGAGCGGAATCGCCGGTCTCCTTCTCCAGCTCGGCCACAATGTGAGCGGCTCGGACAAATTGGATACACTCGAGACCGATCGATTGCAGCGGCTCGGCTTAAAATTTTATCAGCAACATCGGGCCGCCGACGCGCGCGACGCCGAGCTCGTGATTTATTCCTCCGCGATCAAAAAAGACAATCCGATCCTGAAAAGCGCGCAGGAAAACGGAAAGAGAACTATCCGTCGCGCCGAAGCGCTGGCCGCAATCATGTCGGCCAAGCGCGGTGTCATCGTCGTTGGAATGCACGGTAAAACGACGACCTCGGCCATGGCCGCGCACGTTTTGCGCGAGGGCGGTCTGCATCCGTCCCATTATGTCGGCGCTGAGATTCCGATTCTCGGGACAAACTCGCACTGGGACGCGCGGGGCGAATTTTTCGTGGCTGAAGGCGATGAAAGCGACGGCACGATCGCCTTCTTTCATCCCCAGCACGCTCTTGTACTAAATATAGAGGAGGAACATCTCGATTTTTACGCCGACCTGGCGGCGATCGAGAAAGTCTTCCGCCAATTGCTCGCCCAAACAACCGGCAAAGTCTTTTATTGCGCCGATGAGCCCAATGCAGCTCGCATATGTCGATCTTCCGATCGCGTTATTTGCTATGGCTTATCGGGCGACGCCGATTACCGCGCGACGGAGATAGAACTGCGCAACTTTAGCTCGGTGTTTAGTGTTTATCGCGGCAAAGAGAAACTCGGTGAAGCCGTTCTCAATGTTCCCGGCGAACACAACGTTAGGAATGCGCTCGGCGTTATCGCACTAGCGACCGAGCTGGGTGTTCCGTTTGAAAAAATCGCCAGGTCGCTCGCGAAGTTCCAACACGCGCGGCGGCGTTTTGAAATTAAATACGACAGTCCCCGTTTTCTCCTGGTCGACGATTACGGGCATCATCCGACCGAAATCAACGCGACCCTGAAGACGGCGAAATCGGTCGGGCGCAAACGTGTTTTGGCCATGTTTCAACCGCACCGCTATTCGCGAACGCAAAAGTTGCGAAAAGAATTTGGGCGCGCATTCGATCAGGCAGACCGCGTCGTCATCACTGATGTCTACGGATCGAATGAATCCCCTATCCCCGGTGTCAGCGGGCAAATGATCGTCGACGAAATCGCGGCCCACGGACATCGCGGCGCGAGTTACCAGCCACGATTGGAATGGGTGCACCGTGAAGTCGGCAACATGCTCGAATCCGGTGACCTCGTTCTCAGTCTGGGTGCTGGCAACATCCACGAACAATTGTCAATCCTGGCCGCCGATCTCGTCATCGCCGAAAAATTGAAAGAGATAGTCGGCGAAGATGGCGACGTCCGGCTTTACGAACCGCTCTCGAAACACACAACATTGCGGGTCGGCGGTCCGGCGCAATTTTGGGTCGAGCCGCGCAACGAAGCTGCGTTGAGCGAATTGATCCGGTTTTGCCGGCGCGAAATTCTTCCCCTCTTCATCATTGGACGCGGTTCGAACCTCCTTGTGCGGGACGGCGGAATTCGCGGCGTGGTCGTTCATCCATCTGGTGGCGACTTCGATAAGATCGACATCGACGGAAACGAAATCACCGCCGGCGTGGGCGCAAAGTTAAAAGAGATTGCCTACGCCGCGCGCGGCAGAGATTTGGGCGGGCTCGAGTGGATGGAAGGGATTCCCGGCGCGGTCGGCGGCGCATTACGGATGAACGCGGGCGCGATGGGCGCGCAAACTTTCGAAAAAGTTGTCCGCGTCCGTTATTTGGATTCAGAAGGAAACGCGCATGACAAAAATCGAGATGAGCTGGAAGTGCATTATCGGCATTTTCCCTTGCTCGAACAAAACTTCGCTGTCTCCGCCACCTTCCGTGGATCGCCGGCTCCACGCGAACAAATCGAATCGCGTCTCCACGAATCCCAGGAGAAGCGGCGGACCACCCAGCCGATCGCGAAAAGTGCCGGCTGCATTTTCAAAAACCCGGACAAATGCCCGGCTGGGAAACTGGTTGATGAACTCGGTTTAAAAAATTCATCCGTTGGAAAAGCGCGCGTCTCGGAAGTGCACGGCAATTTCATCGTAAACGACGGCGGTGCGACCGCGACCGAGGTGCTCGAGCTGATCGACCGGATCAAGCAGGCGGCGAAGACCAAGCGCGGCATCGAATTGGAAACGGAAGTACAAATCGTAGGAGAGTCAGCATGATGAAAGACGTCCCAAAGAAAATTGCGGTGTTGATGGGCGGACCGG
The DNA here is from genome assembly GCA_035716295.1 of Chthoniobacterales bacterium. Lineage (GTDB taxonomy): Bacteria > Verrucomicrobiota > Verrucomicrobiia > Chthoniobacterales > UBA10450 > AV40. Next base: position 3,498 of record DASTJU010000016.1, read on the forward strand.
GATCGGAGCGAGACGTTTCGCTCGCCACTGGTCGCGGAGTCTCGAAAGCTCTGCGCTCGTTAGGCGCTGAAGTCATTGATGTCGATGTTCGGGACGAAAACTTCCCGCTCCCGAAAGATGTCGATCTTGCCTTCATCACCATTCACGGAACTTTCGGAGAGGACGGAACGTTGCAGAAAATTCTGGAAGACCGCGGTGTCCCCTACACCGGCGAGGGCGTTGAAGAAAGCCGGACCGCGTTCGATAAGCTTTTAACGAAGAAAAAGTTTCGCGAGCACAACGTGGTCACACCGGAGTGGGAAGTGATCGAAGTTGGTCAGCGCCCAAAAATTCCGGTGCCTTTGGTTGTAAAACCGCCATGCCAGGGATCGACCGTTGGCGTGGTCATCGTGAAAAAAGAAAGCGAGCTCGATTCAGCGATAAAGGAAGCGGCGAAGTACGATCGCAAATTGTTGGTGGAAAAATTTGTATCTGGCCGCGAATTGACGATAGGTATCCTCGGTGATCAAGCCCTGCCAATTATTGAAATAATTCCGAAGGGCGGTTTTTACGACTTCAACACAAAGTACCCGTTCCTGAATCCGCAGGCTGGCGCCAGTGCGGAGCACGTCTGTCCGGCGAAAATTGACGCCGGCAAAACAAAAAAGATTCAGGAGCTGGCGCTGCAGGCATTTCGCGCTCTCGGCCTGGTCGTTTACGGACGCGTCGACGTGCTTTTGACCGACGCCGGCGATCCGTTCGTGCTCGAAGTGAACACAATTCCCGGAATGACTGAAACGAGTTTGCTTCCGGAAGCGGCAGCCGTTGCGGGCATCAACTATGTCGATCTTTGCCTGCGCATCATCGAATTGTCGCGCGCGAGAAGGGAGCGCGCTCCACGATGAGGCGACAGCAGCGTCCACGCGCGCGTAATCAACGTGTCTCCAGCTTCCGCCAACGGCGGCAGCAACATTTGCTCGACGTTAAAGTGCGCTCGCGCAAAGCGGTCCAGCATCGCAATCGCAAATTCCTGGTTGTCTTCTCGAAAATCGCGCTGGTGATTGCATTGATCGCCGTCATTTACGTCGGCGGCCGGGTCGCGGCCAAGCGGTTCTTCATCGACAATCCGGACTACAAGCTCAGCACGATTGAAGTGCAGACCGATGGCACGTTGCAGCGCGAGCAGATTCTAAGCGTGGCCGATTTGCACGAAGGCGAAAACATTTTCCGGGTGCACCTGGCACGCGTGCACGAGCGATTGCAGGAGTTGCCGCAGGTGGACGAAGTCGAAGTTGTCCGCAAGCTTCCGGCCGAAATCGACATCCGAATTATCGAACGCAAGCCGATTGCCTGGATCACGAGCGAGAAACAGATCGCCGATCCTTTTGCGTCCGATGCTGCTTTTCTGGTGGACGCGCGCGGTGTTTTGATGAAAGAGAAGAAATTGTTGCCGGAGTATTTGGGACTGCCGTTGATTCTGGGCTGCGCGAGCGAATCGCTCGAAGCCGGCAAGACCGTCCAAGCGCCCGAAGCCAAATCGGCGCTCGAGTTGTTGCGCCTGAGCACGCGCAGCTTCATGCAAACGCGTTTCCAAATTCGCGAGATCGATATCTCAAAAGGCTATTGTCTGATTGTGACCGATAAAAATCACAGCCGGGTCACGTTTGGTTTCGATAATCTCGACACCCAGCTGCAGCGGCTGGAGCAGTTCCTGATTTATTCGGACGACGCTCATCGCGAGCTGGCAACCGTCAATCTGCTCGTGCAGCGAAACATTCCGGTCACGTTCGGGAAGTCGGCCGCGGAAGTGATCAACGAAACAATTAAGCCGGAAGAATCGCCCAGAGTAATGAAAGCAATTCCGGTGCACTCCGCACCGAAACCATCGACCACACCTTCAGCCGCCAAGTCGCATCCGAGCCCCTCACCAACCACTGCGCCCATAAAACGCGCACTTCCATTGCAACCATTTAAGAAGAACTAAACAAAATGGCCAGCGGGGATTTGATCGTAGGTTTGGAAATTGGGACGTCGAAAATTTGCGTCGTCGTGGGTGAAACGCGTCCGGATGGGACGTTAAAAATTCTCGGGGTCGGTCAGGCGCCGTCGCGCGGCGTGCGTAAGGGCGAGATTGTCGATTTTGAAACCGCGATGAAATGCGTCCACGAAGCAGTGGTCGACGCCGAACAAAAAAGCGACGTGATGATTCGAAGCGTCTATGTCGGGGTTGCCGGCGGGCACATCCAAAGCTTCAACAACCGCGGCTGCGTCGTCCTGCCGGAAGAGCGCGATGAAATTGATGACCAGGACGTTGAAGATGTAAAAATCAACGCGCGCGAAGTCAGCATTCCGGCGCAGAACGCGTTCCTTCACTCGATCATTCAGCATTACCACGTCGACGGTCAGGATGGTGTGCTCAATCCAGTCGGCATGCTCGGCGAAAAACTGGAAGCGGATTTCCACATCATTCACGGCGTCCGGACGCGAATTCAAAACACCATCCGCTGCGTGAAGGAATTGCCACTCGAAGTTGAAGATGTGGTTTTTAGCGCGCTCGCTTCAGCGCAAGTCGTCCTGACGCAGCACCAAAAAAATCTCGGAGCGCTCGTGGTCGATATCGGTGGCGGCACGTCCGACTACATTCTTTATGTCGATGGCGCGGTGAAACAAAGCGGCGTGCTCGCAATCGGCGGTGATCACATTACCAACGACATTTCGATGGGTTTGCGCATCCCAATGGCACGCGCTGAAAAACTAAAGACCGAAGAGGGCAGCTGCGTCCTGGGCAACTGCCTGCCTGGCGAAACGATTCTGATGAAAGACGATTCGGGTTTCGCCGGCAAAGAAATCGAACGCGAGACTTTGAACACGATCATCCATTTGCGCTTGCGCGAAACTTTTGAACTGCTCAAACGCACCGTCGAAGAGGAGCCGTTCATCAATTATGTCGGCGCCGGAATTTTCATCACCGGTGGCTGCAGTTTGCTGAACGGGATCGATCATTTGGCCGGCGAGATTTTCGAAATGCCGGCGCACGTGACCCACGCCCAGATGCTCTCCGGCCTGACATCGGCGGCTGAAAACCCGCAATTTTCAACCGCGATCGGTTTGCTCAAATATGCGCAAGCCGTGCAGGTCGACCGGCCGCGCCGCGGCATCACTCGAATTTTCGGAAGGTTTTTCAGCGGAATGCGATGACAACAGAAAGATCGAGATGATCCAGCTCAGTAAAAATTACAGTTTGCCGGAACGGCAAGAGGAACCAATTCCCATCAAAGTCGTCGGCGTCGGCAGCGCGGGATCGAACGCGCTTGATCGCGTTTTGCTCGACGGCATGGATAAGAACGATCTCATCGCGGTCAACACCGATGTGCAATCGCTGGCGAGCTCGGTCGCGGCGCGCAAAGTTCAGCTCGGTCGCACGTGCACCCATGGGCTCGGCACCGGCGGCGATCCGGAGCTCGGTTATCAAGCGGCGATCGAGTCGGCGGACGAAATTAGGCAGGCAATCGCAGGCGCGCGGATGATTTTTATTTGTGCGGGGCTAGGCGGCGGGACCGGTTCGGGCGCGGCGCCAATCGTCGCGCAACTAGCGCGCGAAGCCGGTTCGCTCGTGATCGCCTTTGCCACGCTCCCCTTCTCATTCGAAGGCAAGCGCCGCGGCGCTCAAGCCCAGGACGCGTTATCGCGACTAAATGAGATCGCGAACGCGGTGATCTGCTTCGAGAACGATCGAATGGGCGACATGGTCGCGCCTAAAGCCGGCATTCATCAGGCTTTCGGCGTCGCGGACATGACGATCAGTCAAAGCGTCCGCTCAATCGTCAATTTGATTCAGCGGCCCGGCCTTATTCGCATCGGCTTTGATGATTTGTTTGCCGCGTTGCGGAGCCAGAATGGCCGTTGCCTGTTCGGTTTTGGTGAATCCGATACCGATAATCGCGCCCACGACGCGCTGACGCAGGCACTGAAGAATCCGCTGATGGATAAAGGCCGAATGTTATCGGAAGCCGCGCACGTTCTCGTTCAAGTCGCCGGCGGTCCAGGCATGACTTTGTCGGAAGTCGAAATTCTGATGCGCGAGCTCGGCCGCCACGTTCGGGATCATACTCAGATTGTTTTCGGCACCGCGGTTGATGGGAAGA
>DASTJU010000017.1:0-2523 GCA_035716295.1 Chthoniobacterales bacterium
CTCCCGCGAGCGAGATGACAACTTTGTTTTGAAGTTTGTCGCTCAGCTCACGTAAGACGGGCAAGACCATAGCCGGCTTCACTCCAACAAAAATGACTTCCGATTTCTCCCCGACCTCTGCGTTCTCTGCGGTTAAATGAACGCCAGCATCGCGCTGCAACGCCGTCCGCGTCTGCTCATTTGGCTCGCTCGCGATGATCGCGCCCGGCGGACAAAATTTAGCGCGGATCAAACCGCGAATGACCGAACCAGCCAGTTTGCCCGCGCCGATAAAGCCAAGGCGATAGATTTGAGAAGCGCTCATTTTCCGTGATAGTAATTTATGATAGCCACCGCTGTAAATTCCCCTCCGAGGGGGAGTGGCCACGTTGATTTGGCTAAAGAGCTCCGCGAGCTGGCGATTGAACGCAAGGCCGTCATTCTCGCGCACAACTATCAGGTGCCGGAGCTGCAGGAAGTCGCTGATTTCGTGGGCGATTCGTTAGGCCTGAGTTATCAGGCCGCGAAGACCGACGCTGACGTGATTCTTTTTTGCGGCGTCCATTTCATGGCCGAGACGGCGAAGATCATTAACCCGACCAAACGCGTCATTTTGCCCGATCTCGACGCCGGCTGCTCGCTTTCGGAATCGTGTCCGCCCGAAAAGCTGGCTGAGTTTTTGAAAAAACATGCCGACAAGAATTACTACGTCATCGCTTACATCAATTGCAGCGCCGGCGTGAAAGCGCAGTCCGATGTCATTTGCACCAGCGGCAACGCGGACAAGATCGTGCGCGCGGCGCCGCAAGATCGGAATATTCTTTTTGTACCGGACCAAAATCTCGGCGCGTGGGTGATCGAGCGGACCGGTCGCAAAATGGATTTGTGGCAGGGGACCTGTTACGTGCACGTCGAGTTCACTGCGCGCAGCATCAATCGGATTCGCGATCAATATCCTGATGCGCCGGTCGTCGCGCATCCCGAGTGCACTTACGCGGTCCGAATGCTGGCGGACGAAGTTTGTTCCACCGAAAAGATGATCGCGTTCTGCAAAAATTCGCCCGCGCGAGAGATCATCATCGTGACCGAGGCCGGCATGCTGCATCGGTTGAAGAAAGAAATTCCCGACAAGACATTCATTCCGGGGCCGACCGACAACTGCTTTTGTGGAGAATGCCGGTTCATGAAAATGAACACGCTCGAGAAGGCGTATAACGCGCTCCTCAACATGGAACCGGAAATCACGCTTCCGGAATCGATCCGCAAACGCGCGGAGTTTCCGATTTTGCGCATGCTCGAGCTCAGCCGCTGACGCGGCAGTGCGAGTGAGTCCGAGCCGGACTGGCGTTGGTGACGAGTGACGAGACCGAATTAATCTTGTCACCAGTCACTCGTCACTCTTCACTTTCTGTTGATGGAGCGGCCGTCCATTTGGGTCATCATTGTCGTGTTGTTGCTCGGGGTTTTGTTTCTGCGCGAACCGCGCTTTCAACGCTCCGAAGAATATTTTTTGCGCTGGCTGATTCGACATTCACAACCGGCAGTCAAGACAATCCCGATCACGATCGTTGAAACCGGACGGGAGAATCCGCCGCCACCGCTTGAGACCGCTTTGCTGTTGCAGGGCATTCTCGAATTCAAGCCGACCGTGATTGCGATCGAACCGGTTTTGCAATGGGGCGAGCGGAGCAAAGATCAGGAACAGATCTTCATCGATCAGGCGATGCGTGTTCCAAATCTGGTGCTCGGTGCGGAATTGACTTCAACCCCCGACCCGGATGCACCCGTCGCTGAGATCACCGGTTTCACTCGTGTCACCGGCCGGCGCGGCGATCTTCCGGAATTTTCCGGGATCGAACATCAGCCCGGCGAAGATGTTCGGATTCTTTCCACGCTCGGCTTCATCAATCTGCCTGAAGAAAGCGCGGACGATCTCAACGTGCCATTATTGTTTCAGTATCGCGGCGAAGTGATTCCAGCGTTTGCACTCCAAGCCGCGCTTCTTTGGATGCGCCTTACGCCGGGCGAAGTAAAGATCGACATCGGCACTGCGATCACGCTGCCGAATGGAACCAAAATTCCGATCCGATCCGACGGCACGCTCTTAATCAATCCGCGCGTCGTCCAGCGCGCGCGTCACGTCACGCTGAACGAACTCTTGCTCGCGGCCCAACAACATGAAAGCGGCGCCGCGACCGCGATTCGACTCGAAGATATCCGGACCCAGCTGGTATTGGCTCGGCCGGCGACCAGTGCCCCGGACAATTTCGCGGCCGCGATTGGCGCGATCCAAACCAATTCATTCGTCCGGCGTGTCAGCTGGATTTTCGATTGTGTCATGGTCGTGATCGCGACCGCCTTGAGCGGCGCGCTTCGAAGATTCTCGCGGATCGATCTAATCATCGGGGCGATCGCGTTTTCGGCCGCTTATTGTCTGATCGCGCTCGCGATCATTTCGCGGTTTTCGATCTGGATCCCGGCCTGGCTGCCGCTCGGAGCGACTTGGATTTCGATATTGTTCGCGATCCTTCTTCCGAAACCAAA
>DASTJU010000018.1:0-2132 GCA_035716295.1 Chthoniobacterales bacterium
AAAGGTGGGGTCGAGATCGCCGATGTCGATGGGCTCCTGTTGACCGGCGGCTCAGATATTGCGCCGGAGTTCTTGAAACAGCCGGTCCTTGATCCTTCAGTTCTCGAAAAGGATGTCGATGTTGCGCGCGACCGCTGGGAATTTGTCGCGGTCGACAAAGCGCTGGCGCGCGGTTTACCGGTGCTCGCCATCTGCAAGGGGATGCAGCTGTTGAATGTTGCTCTCGGAGGAACACTCAAGCTCGACATTCCTGGTCACAGACTTCCTGATCAAAAGGATCATGATGTTCAGCCGTTGCGGTTCGACACAAAAGCGACGCACCAGTTTGGAAATGTGAACAGCTCGCACCACCAGGCGGTTGATCGGTGCGGAACCGGTCTGGAAGTAGAGTCATGGTGCGCGAGCGACGACATCATCGAGCAAATCCGTCTTCGCGATTATCCGTTCGCCCTGGGCGTCCAATATCACCCCGAGCGCGGTAAGATCTACGATTCGCTCTTTGAAGATTTTTTCTCGCGCCTGAAGAATAATCGTTAAATCATTGAGTCGCTAAATCGTTAACTGCTTTGATGTCCACGCCGCAAAATACTATCGCGATTGTTTACGATTACGATCAAACGCTGAGTCCGAGCTATATGCAGGACGAAGTTGTCTTTCCCGCGTTTGGAATCGACGGCGCTAAATTCTGGACCCGTTGCTCCGAGCTGGTGCGTGATCACGGCTACGACAATGAGTTGGCTTACATGAAAGTGCTACTCGACACCCTCGGCATGGATCGCCCGAAAAATTCAGAGTTAAAAAAGCTCGGTGCCAAATTGAATTTTTACAAAGGCCTGCCGGAAATGTTCGAGCAATTCCGTAACGGTCTGCTCAAGGCGGAACACCAGGCCCACGGCGTTTCGGTCGAGCACTACATCATTTCTTCCGGACTCAAAGTCTTGCTCGATGGCAGCCGGTTGCAGCCTTACGTGCGCGCGATTTTCGGTTGTGAGTTTGATGAAGACGATAACGGCCGAATCACCTTTCCACGCCGCGTCATCAGTCACACCCAGAAAACGCAGTTCCTCTTTCGCATTAACAAAGGGCTGCTCGACATGTCGCAGGACGTGAACGATCACATGGAGCCCGACATTCGGCCGATTCCGTTTCCGAACATGATCTATGTCGGCGACGGGCCGACTGACGTTCCATGTTTCACCGTCATGAAGAAAAACGGCGGCCAGGCGATCGCGGTTTACAATCCGGACGATCCGCAACGCGCCGGATTTCGAAAATGCTATCAGCTGTCAACTCACGCTGATCGGGTCAAACACATCGCGCCGTCCGATTACCGACCGAACACGCATTTGCGGATGTTGCTCGAGCAAATGGTCGAGGAAATTGCGGACCGCATTGTCGAACAACGCAAGTCGGCCATCGAAACTGGCACCGTTCGCGCACCGAAGCACTAGGCGAGAATTTGCTCTTTCAAATCCACCGCTCGCTTCAGCGCATTCGAGAAACTGTTTTGTCCCGCGGTCGTCGATTGCCGATCTTGATAAGCGATCGGCGGTTTCGTCAGATCGCTGATCTCGAATTCCGGCGGCACATCGCCCATGACTTTCCGGAAAAATTTCGTCTGCGTCTCCGAAAACGGAAAACAACGCCAGAGCGCGTACGAGTTCAGGCCGTTGTTGAGCGCCGTCCGCGAAACGGTCGAGGAAACCGAATAGACCGCTTCGATCTCGGCGAAGTGGCGCAAGAAGTATAGATCAGCAACCTCGCGATCGTCTTCGACGCGAAAGCCTTCGAGCTTGAGCTTGCTTGCCTCGCCTTTTTCGAAAGGATGCGGCCGATAAATCAAAACGCGCCCGGGATAATTTTGCCGAATGTAATCGAGACAAAAGTCCAAGCGTTCGATGTAAACTTCTGGCGCCAGATTTTTCACCAAAAGAAAAGGCGTCCCGAAAAAAATCACACGACCATGCTTGCCGCGCCGTAGCTCGGCGGAGGCGGGTCGATCTTGTGGGCGATTGAATTGCGCAGAGAAGTTTCGCAACTCGGCGATGCTCGGAAAACGCGAGGGAATAACTTGGTCCTCCGCTCGCGCTGGCAATTCTCCGCCGCTGTTGCTCATGAAGACGATGACATCG
>DASTJU010000019.1:0-6077 GCA_035716295.1 Chthoniobacterales bacterium
TGTTTCAATTTCTCAAGAGATCCGGCATCCAGCTGCGTCACCCAGAATCATTTTACGGCCTCTCGCTTCCACTCGGCGGCGCAGAAGTTTCGATGCAAGATCTGGTGCAGCTCTACGCCGTTCTTGCGAACAACGGCGAATTACGACCCTTGCGATTCACGACGCGGGATCCGACCGCACAGCCGAAAAAAATTCTCTCGCCCGAAGCAGCCTTCCTCACTTTGGAAATGCTGGGCAACGTTCCGCGGCCGGAAATGAATTGCGCGGACGGCAACGGCAGCACGCCGGTCTATTGGAAAACAGGAACGTCGCACGGATTTCGGGACGCATGGTCGATCGCCGTCTTCGATCATTACGTTCTTGGAGTCTGGGTTGGAAATTTCGATGGTCGCGCGAATCCCACGTTTGTCGGACGGACCGCCGCTGCGCCGTTGTTATTTCAAATCATCGACAGCCTGCGCGCGAGCTGGCCGGAACCGAATACGCCGCATCTGCCGCCGCCGGGCGCGAATTTGAAACGGGTCGAGTTCTGCGCATTATCCGGCGATTTGCCGAACGAACATTGCACCCAACGCGTTGAAGGCTGGTTCATTCCCGGAGTGTCGCCGATCAAAACCTGCGACGTGCATCGCGAAGTGCTGGTCGATCGCGCGACGGGGCTGCGCGTTCCGATCGATGACGGCACCCGCGAATTGCGTCGCGAAGTTTATGAATTCTGGCCGGGCGAATTTCTCACCCTGTTCGAGCAAGCCGGTGTTCCGCGAAAAACTCCGCCGCCGTTTTTGCCTGAGACCGGAAGCGAACTGGCCGGGCGAACCGGACATAGTCCGCGAATCGTTTCGCCGGCGAGTAAAGAAATCGTCCTCGCATCGGCCAAGACGGTTCCCTTGCGCGCGAAAGTGGACGGCGACGTGCAAAAAATTTATTGGTTTGCCGGAAAGACATTCATCGGCCAGGCCGGCCCGAATCAGTTTCTCGGTTGGGAGGCAGACGCCGGCGATTACGAAATCACCGCACTCGACGATCACGGCCGTGCCAGTTCGTGCAGTGTGATCGTGCACTGAAGCGCGATTGCGACGGCGATTGACCGCCGCTACAGGTAAAATGTGTCGCGCCAATACACACTCCATGCCGCAAGATCGACATCGATCCATATCGATTACGCGGCGGAGCTGAATGAACAGCAGTTTGCCGCCGTCACTGCTCAGCCCGGGCCGCAGTTAATCATCGCCGGCGCCGGCTCGGGGAAAACGCGCACCCTGACCTATCGCGTCGCCTACCTCCTCGAAAACGGGATTGACCCACGAAACATCTTGCTCCTCACGTTTACGAACAAGGCCGCGCGACAAATGCTCGATCGGGTCGCCAACTTGTTGCCAATCGACGCCAGCGGGATTTGGGGCGGAACATTTCACTCGGTCGGGAATCGGATGCTGCGCCGTCACGGGAGCGCGCTCGGATACAATAGCGGCTTCACCATCATGGACCGCGAGGACCAGAAGGATTTGATCAACACCGTGGTCGCGAACGCAGGGATCGATCCGAAAGAGATCCGCTTTCCGAAAGGCGACGTGCTCGCGGAAATTTTCAGTTTCGTGGTCAACACCGAAACACCGGTGGAAGAGTTGCTCGCGGAAAAGTTTCCTTACTTCCTGCCGTTGCTCGAAAAAATCACCGACGTTCACGCGCGCTACGAGAAAAAGAAAAAGGCGACCAACTCGGTCGATTTCGATGACTTGCTCGAAAAAACATTATCGATGCTGCAAAAGCACGAGAACATCGCCTCGTTTTATCGACGGCAATTTCAATTCATCCTGGTCGACGAATATCAGGACACAAACAAGATCCAGGCTGATTTGATCGACCTGCTCGCGCACGAGCATCGCAACGTCATGGTGGTGGGCGACGACGCGCAGTCGATCTACTCCTGGCGCGGCGCCAATTTCCAAAACATCCTCGAATTTCCGAAACGTTACCCCGACGCGAAGGTTTTTAAGATCGAAATGAATTACCGGAGCGTGCCGGAGATCCTCGAAGTCGCCAACGCAGCGATCACCGCAAACGTCGATCAATTTCAGAAAAACCTGCAACCGACGCGCGAAGCAGCCGCCGCGAAGCCGGCAGTGGTCGCACTGAACGACGGCAACGAGCAAGCACAGTTCATCGCCCAACGAATTCTCGAGTTGCGCGATGAAGATGTCGATCTTAACGAGATCGCGGTGCTGTATCGGGCACATTATCACGCCCTCGAATTGCAATTGGAGCTCTCGCGCCGCGGCATCCCTTACCAAATCACCAGCGGCATCCGCTTCTTCGAACAGGCGCACATCAAGGATGTGACCTCGTTCATCCGGCTCGTCGCCAATCCGCGAGACGAAGTCGCATTTAAACGAATGGTGAAATTGCTGCCGGGCATCGGAAATCGGAGCGCGGAAAATCTTTGGAACGCGTGGGACAAATCGTTGAACGAGCGCGGCGAGATCACTTCCTGGAGCGAACGTTTGCTGGCGATGAACGTGAGCGCGAAATCGAAGAAGCATTGGACCCAGCTCGCGCACACGCTCGATGAAATCGCCCCGGGTGGTCAGCCAAATCCGCCGTCGGAAATGATCACGTCGGTGGTGGAAGCGATTTATGACGATTACGCGAAAGTGAACTTCACCAATTACGAACTACGCCGCGAAGATTTGAACCAACTGGCCGCGTTTGCGCGTCAGTTCAAAGATTTGAACGAATTTCTGTCGCAGCTCGCCCTGATCAGCAACGTCGACGCGGAAGCAGCGCCGAACCAGGCCGGCGACAAAGAAGCGGTCAATCTTTCGACCGTTCACCAGGCCAAAGGGCTCGAGTTTCACACCGTGTTCGTGATCTGGCTGACCGACGGGATGTTTCCGAGCAGCCGTTCCCTGGATGACCGGAAAGATTTGGAAGAAGAGCGGCGTTTGTTTTATGTCGCGATCACGCGGGCGAAGGATGAGCTTTATCTCACCTACCCGCACATGCGTCTGACCGGCGGCTACGGCGACGTTTTCCAGCGGCCATCGCGATTCTTGAAAGAAATTCCGAACAAACTTGTCGAAGACTGGCAGGTGCAAAAGGGCTAAAGGATTCTGAGGAATGGAATTGTCGCCGGAGAAAAAAATTGCCGGGATTCTTGCGCCGCTTTTTGGGCTGCGCAGCGAAAACGATCTCGGGATCGGAGATGTCGCCGTCCTGCGCGAGTTCATCGATTGGGCAGCCGAGATCGGGTTCAAGCTCGTGCAGCTCTTGCCGATCAACGAGATGGGCGGCGACAACAGCCCCTACAACGCGATCAGCGCGATCGCGATCGAACCGACCACACTCCACCTCGCGCCAGGTTCACCTGAAGATCTCACGCGCGAGGATTATGAGTCTGCCCTGGCGGATGTCGATCTAACGAAACTTCGCCACGGCGCGGTCAAATACGGCCCGGTCAAGAAGCTGAAACGCCGTTTGCTCGAGAAAGCGTTCGTAAATTTCTCTGCCCACGCGTCCCAAGATCGACCCTCCTCCGCCGAGGCTACGGCGGGCAGGCAATCGAAGTTTCGAAATTTCTGCGAGCAGCAGTCCACTTGGCTTAATGATTACGCGTTCTTCCGCGCGCTGGTCGAAGAAAACGGCGACAGCGAAGCGTGGGATAAATGGCCGCCAGAACATCAGCACATCGAGTCGGCGCGGGCCTGGCTTGAACGACAGCCTCCGGAAAAGAAAAAACACTTCAACGATCGCGAAGACCTTTTCCGTTACATTCAGTGGATCGCGAACGAGCAGTGGTCAGCGATTAAGTCGTATGCCGAAGAACGCGGGGTCGCATTGATGGGCGACATTCCATTCGGCGTCAATTTTTACAGCGCCGATGTTTTCGCCCGGCCGGATGAATTTGCGCATGATTGGTGTGGAGGCGCGCCGCCGGAATCCCATTTCAAGGACGACCAATTCACTCAGAAATGGGGGCAAAACTGGGGGATTCCGCTTTTTCATTGGGACGCCATGCGTCATCGGAACTTCAATTGGTGGCGGCAACGCGTCCGCAGCATCCGGCGCAGCTTTCATCTTTTCCGGATCGATCACGTGCTCGGCTTTTATCGCATTTACGCCTTTCCGTGGCGTCCGCAGCAGAACAAAAAATTTCTTCCGCTGGAATGGAGCCAAATGCTCGAGCGAACTGGCGGCCGCGCGCCGCATTTTCATCCGCGCGATGATTCGAATCCGGACAATTGCGAAGCGAATCGAAAGGAAGGTGAGAATTACCTTCGCGCCGTGCTGGAAGAATCGGGCGATGCGCGCGTCATCGGTGAGGACCTCGGCACCGTGCCCGATTATGTCCGGCCAAGTTTGCGTTCGTTAGGCGTAGCCGGCTTTAAAATCCCGCACTGGGAATTTTATCATGGCCGCGTTACGCCCGGCGCGGAATACGAGCGACTTTCGGTCGCCACCTACGCCACGCACGATCACAAACCGATGCGCGCGCTGTGGGAGGAAGCGTTCGAACATCCAACATCGACATCCGAGCAGGCACGCGCCGAACTCGAAAAGATTGCGATCTTCACCGAATTCACTCGCATCAGCGAGCCGATCGATTTCGAAAAACACTTTTATCCCGCGATGATGGAAGCGCTTTTCAAGAGTGAATCATGGTTCGCAATCGTGATGATTACCGATCTACTCGCGCGCAAATATCGATTCAATATCCCTGGCACCGCAGCGAGCTCGAACTGGGTCCGACGGATGCAACGCAGCATCTCGCAGCTCCGCTCCAGCCCAAAAGAACGAAAGCGAATGCAATTGATTCGCCAGCTTCTGGAAAAGACAGGACGAATTTAGTAAACTGTCATTCCGAGCGAAGCGAGGAATCTCTCACAGACTTCGTTGATCACGCTACGTAAACAGCGTGACACAAACTTCATATGTGAGATCCCTCACATCCGTTCGGGATGACAAGCTGTCAATCTGTGGCTAAAGAATAGAAATGAAGTCTCCGATTAAAGTCGCTGTCACGGGCGCCGCCGGGCAGATCGGCTACTCGCTCCTCTTCCGCATCGCTTCCGGCGAAATGTTCGGTGCTGATCAACCGGTCACGCTGCATCTCATTGAAATTCCCGCCGCGCTCGGTGCGCTTGAAGGCGTAGTCATGGAATTGCACGATTGCGCGTTTCCGTTGCTGCAATCAATCGTGCCGACGGCCGATCTCGACGAAGGTTTTCGCGACGTTAACTGGGCGCTGCTAGTCGGCAGCATTCCGCGCAAGGCCGGCATGGAGCGGAAAGATCTTCTTGGCATCAATGGCAAAATTTTTGTCGGACAGGGCCAGGCCATCGAACGAAACGCTTCCGCCGACGTGCGCGTGCTCGTGATTGGAAACCCATGCAACACCAATTGTCTGATCGCGATGAACAACGCCAGGGAGATTCCTCGGCATCGCTGGTTTGCCATGACGCGGCTGGACGAAAACCGCGCCCGGGCGCAACTCGCGCACAAAGCCGGAGTCGAAATCACGCGCGTAACAAACATGACGATTTGGGGGAACCATTCCTCCACTCAATATCCCGATTTTTACAACGCGAAGATCGATAATCGCGCTGCGAACGAGGTGATCAACGACGAGAAATGGCTGAAAGAAGATTTCATCGCCGCGGTGCAACAGCGCGGCGCAGCTATTATCAAGGCGCGCGGACTATCATCGGCCGGTTCGGCGGCGAACGCAGTTGTCGATACCGTTCGATTTCTCACCAACGACACGCCGCGCGATAATTGGCACAGCGTGGCAGTCTGTTCGGATGGAAGTTACGGGACCGAAAAGGATTTGATCTCGTCATTTCCAGTGTGCGTTCGCGGCGGCAAATGGGAGGTCGTGCAAAAACTGCCGATCAACGATTTTAGCCGCGAGAAGATCGACAAATCGATCGCTGAGCTGAAGGAAGAGAAATCGATGGTGAGCGAGTTGCTCGGGAAATAATTCTGCTTCCCGGGACGCTAACAGCGTCCCCTACAGTTTTAACTTCTCGCCGGTCAATGTCTCAAACGCCTCGACGTATTTCGCGGCGGTGCGAGCAACC
>DASTJU010000020.1:0-7537 GCA_035716295.1 Chthoniobacterales bacterium
GCCGGTCACATCCATGATGACGTAGCGTCCGTCCATGATCGATTTTCTAACGGCGGTGCTTTTTGAAACGTCCGGCTTTTTGCTGGTATCGCCGTCCATCCACATCTTGACGTTGCAATTCCAGGTGCCGTCGAGACTGGCAAGCAGCTTGTGATTTTCGTTCAGCTTTGAGAGCTCCATCATCTGCTGCATCATTTTTTCCATGTCGGCTGCGCTCGGTTGTCCAGTTGGAGCGCTCGCACCGGTGCCCCCGGCTGGATTCGCCGGGACGGGGACCGTGCCGCTATTGGAAGCTTTACCGCCGGGAGCCGGGGAAGTCGTGGTCTGTTGAGCGAATGATGAGACAGCGAGCGATGTCGCTGCCAGAAACGCGATTACAATCAGGGAAGTTTTCATGCGCGCATTGTCCAAAGAAATTAGAAATTAGGAAGGAGAAAGTAGAAGACCAAGCGAGTGCGCGCGCGTTGGCGCGGGTCACCAGCCAAGAACCTTCGCAAACACCAGTGGCGCGACGATGGTGGCGTCGGATTCGATAATGAATCGCGGCGTTGTTGAGCGGAGTTTGCCCCAGGTAATTTTTTCGTTCGGGACCGCGCCCGAATACGATCCAAAGCTGGTGGTGGAATCGCTGATCTGGCAGAAATAACCCCACTCCGGCACCTGCTCGGTAACCAGGTCCTGATTGAGCAGCGGTACCACGCAAATCGGGAAGTCGCCCGCGATGCCGCCGCCGATTTGGAAGAAACCGATGGATGAATCTTTCGATTCGCGCCGGTACCATTTCACCAGCTCCATCATGTATTCGATGCCGGAGCGAACGGTGTGGACGTCGCTGATGTGCCCGGTAATGCAGCGCGCGGCGTAAATATTTCCAAGGGTGGAATCTTCCCAACCCGGCACCACCATCGGGAGATTTTTATGCGCCGCAGCCATCATCCAACTGTCAGCCGGATCGATCTCGTAGAATTTTTTGAGGCGGCATTCCCGCAAAATCTTGAACAGAAACTCGTGTGGAAATTTTCGCTCCTTATTTTTCGCGGCCGAAATCCAGTCGTCGATGACGAGACGTTCGATCCGGCGAATGGCCTCTTCTTCGGGAATGCAGGTATCGGTCACGCGATTGAGATGACGCTTGAGAAGCTCTTCTTCCTGCTGCGGGCTGAGCTCGCGATAGTTGGGAAGGCGTTCGTATTTAGTGCGCGCGACGAGATTGAAAAGGTCCTCCTCCAAATTCGCGCCGGTGCAGGTGATGGCGTGGACTTTGTCCTGACGAATCATCTCGGCCAGAGAAACACCGAGCTCGGCCGTACTCATCGCGCCCGCGAGAGTGATCATCATTTTTCCGCCGGAATTAATGTGCGCGCTGTAAGCGTCGGCGGCGTCTTTGATCACGGCAGCGTTGAAGTGCCGGTAATGCCGATCAATGAATTCGCTGATCGGGCCCGCCTTTACGCGGTGAACGTTCGCGGTGTCACCTGTCCGCTGTCGCTGCACAGAAAAATTTATAACGCGTTTTTCAACAAATGAGCACGCATTTTTTTCGGTCGGAGGAAGATTTTTTTTAAGGCAGCGAAGCGATGATCTTGGCGGCCAATGTCTGCGGCATGATCCCGAGAAAAAGAACGGCCGCGGCGAGAAGGGCAATTGTCGCGTTCGCGACAAAGTGACCAGTGAGTCCGAGCCGGACGGGCATTTGTGACCCGCCTTCGCCCGGCTTCGGCGCGGCAGGCGAGTGACGAGCATCAGAAACCGAACTTTTCTCAACGAAGATCACTTTGAGGACGATCAAATAATAGTAGAGCGAGACAAAGCTGCCGAAGAGCGCGACCGCGACCAGCCAAAGCAGGCCATGATTTCCGCCGGCGCGAAAGGCCGCGCTAAACAAATAAAATTTTCCAAAGAATCCCGCCAATGGCGGCAGACCGGCGAGCGACAAGAAGAAGACCGACATGCAAGCGGCGAGAAACGGCGAGCGCGCGGCCAGTCCGGAAAAATTTTGCAGATTGTCGCCCCCACTTTCCCGCCGGACCGCGCCGACGACCGCGAATGCGCCGATGAGCGTGACTGCGTAGATGCTGGTGTAAAACAGGGTCGCGGAAAATCCTTCGCGACCGCCGGCAACGACGCCGAGCAAAGTATAACCGCCATGCGCGACGGCAGAGTAGGCGAGCAAGCGACGAACGTTTGTTTGCGCAAGCGCGACGAAATTGCCGAGCAAGATCGACAATGCAGCCAGCGCGGCGAGGACGGGCGACCATCCGGCGATCATCGCGTGCCAGTCGGCGCTGCCGTGGACCGGACCAAAACCGATGAGCACGATTTTTCCGAGCACAACGAACGAGGCGACTTTCGAACCCGACGCAATGAAAGCAGCGCTTGGAATCGGCGCGCCTTGATAAGCATCGGGCGCCCAAAGATGAAACGGCGCGGCCGCGATCTTGAATGCGAAGCCAATCAGCGTCATCACGATGCCGACAGCGAGCAGTGGCTGGAGCGAAAGCGTGGTCAACTTTTGACCAATCGCGGCGAGCGCGGTGGTCCCGGACATGCCGTAAACCAGACTGATCCCAAAAAGGGTGAAAGCGCTGGCAGTACTGCCGAAGAGAAAATATTTCAGTCCCGCTTCGGCCGAGCGGATATCGGCTTTATCGAAGGCAGCCAGCACATAGAGCGACAACCCGAGCAGTTCGAGTCCGATGAAAATCATGAGCAGCTCTTCACTCCCGACGAGCAGCATGAGTCCGACCGAACCGAGCAGAAGCATCGCGATATACTCGCCGGGATTCGGCAAAGATTTTTCCGAGGACACGAGGGGAACGGTAGCGATCGCGAGCGCGAGGCAGATAATCTTGAAGAGTGAATTGAGCGGTGAAATCACCAGCATGCCGCCAAATAGATTCGCGTGCATCGGTAACATGACGATTGCGCCGATCGCGACTGCGATGCCGAACACGGCGACAATTGGACCCAGCACCACCGCGCGCGTGGTCGTTAAACCGATGGTCAGAACTGCGAGCGCGGTGAGAACAACGATCGCCTCGGGCGCCGCGAGCTTGAGAAGTTCGAAGTAGCTCATTTCAAGAAACGCATCGCTTCAACCGCGGGCTGGATGCGATCGAGCAAAAGTTTTGGATAAATTCCGACCGCGAGGGTGGCGAACATGAGCAGACCTGCGCCAAGTTTTTCCGGAATCGTGATCGGTTCCATTTCAGGAGGCGGAGCGCCGGCATTCGCAAGAGCCGCCTTCGCCGACGCTCCGGCGCCCAAGTCGACATCGAAGAATGTGCGCTTCAACGCGCGAAGCGTGAACGCGGCGACCAGCACCATTCCCACGCCAGTGATCCAGACCGCAAACGGATAACTTTTCCACGCGCCGATCAGAATCGTAATTTCCGCAGCGAACCCGCTAAAGCCGGGGATGCCCATCGACGCAGCTGCCGCGACGACAAAGGTAAACGCTGCAAATGGCAACGCGCGGGCGAGATTCATTCCCGCGAGCGCGTCGAGCTCACGCGTGTGGGTGCGGCGATAAATCATCCCGCCGGCCACGGCGAAGAGGAGGGCGCCGATCACGCCGTGGGAAAACATCTGCAGCACCGCGCCAGAAACGCCGAAGACATTGGCGGTGGCCAACCCGAGCAACGCGAAACCCATGTGGCTCACACTGGAATAACCGATAACGAATTTTAGATCGCGCTGGCGCAACGCGACCGCCGCGGCATATACGATCCCGATCACAGCCAGAACTGCGATCCAGGTCCGCCACATTTGGAAGCCTTGCGGAAAAAGATTCATCGCCACGCGCAGGGATGCGTAGGCGCCAAGTTTCATCACGATACCGGCGAGCAACATTGAACCCGCTGTCGGCGCGGCGACGTGACCGGTCGGCGCCCAGGTGTGCAAAGGCCAGATGCCTGCGAGCACTGCGAAACCGAGAAACAAAATCGGAAACGCCCACGCTTGCAGTTGAGGCGGGAATTGAAATTGCGCGAGCTGATTCAGGTCGAGCGATCCGCCGCTGACATAAGCGGCGATGATCCCAAGAAAAACGAGCGCACCGCCAAAAAACGAATAGAGCGTCAATTTCATCGCGCCGTATTCCTTGTTGGTGGAACCAAAGATCGCGATCAGGAAATATTTGGGAACGATGACCAGCTCGTAGAAAAGAAAGAGTAAAAAGAGATCGGCGCTGAGGAATACGCCGTAGGAGCCGCCGACGACAAGCAACAGCCAAAAGAAAAATTCGTTCGCCCGATCGATGACATCCCAGGAAAACAAAATCGCGCTGATGGCGGCGATTCCCGTGACCAAAACGAGAGTCAAACTGATGCCGTCGAGCGCGAGATGATAATTCATGCCCAGCGCCGGAACCCAGGGCACGCGCACAATCGTGGTGAAATGCGCAAGATCGACATCGTCGCAAAAAAATGTGGCGAGACTGATCGCGAACCCGCCGATGGCGGTGACCAGCGCAATCCAACGTGCGAAAACGCGCGGAAGAACGAGCGCGGCAACCGCGCCGGC
The DNA here is from genome assembly GCA_035716295.1 of Chthoniobacterales bacterium. Taxonomy (GTDB): domain Bacteria; phylum Verrucomicrobiota; class Verrucomicrobiia; order Chthoniobacterales; family UBA10450; genus AV40. The sequence continues at coordinate 4,525 of DASTJU010000020.1, forward strand.
GAACGTGATGTAAATCGTCCAGGCAATCATCACGTTTCAGGCGAAGAGCCGCGCCATTTGAACGACGGTGGCGTTGAAGATGTTGAAAATGAATTGAGGAGAAATCCCGATCGCGAACATCAGCAGCGTGACCGGAACAATGACGAACTTCTCGCCGCGCAAGAGATCGGAGAAACCGCTGCAGCTTTCGGCAAGCGGCCCGCTGAAGAGCGCTTGCATCGCGCGCATGAAGGTCACGGCGGTGAAAAGGAGACCGATCACGGCGATCGCCGTAAAGGAGGCAGCTGTCGCAAATGAACCTTTGAAAATGAGAAATTCGCCGACGAATCCGTTGAGCCCCGGCAAACCAAGCGACGAAAACATCGCGACGCTCATCCAGCCGCAAAGCAACGGCGCTCGCTGCATCAGTCCGCCGAAATCGTCAATGCCGCGCAGACCGCGCCGCTCTTCCAGCAAACCGACGAAATAGAAAAGCGCCGCGGCGGTTAGGCCGTGATTAAAGATTTGCAGAAAAACGCCGCTCAACGCTGCGTGCATGTCGATTATGGAAGATGTCGATCTTGTAGTAATCGCAAAAAGACCGAGCAGGCAGTAACCGAGATGATTGATCGACAAGTAAGCGACCATTCGTTTCAAATCGCGTTGGGCCCAGGCCGCGAGCGGCGCGAAGACGATTGAGCAAACTACCAGCCCGAGCAGCCATGGTCCGGCGATTTTGATTTCGTTCGGGAAAAGCGGAACGAGCAGGCGGATGAAACCGTAAACGCCCATCTTCGAAAGTGCGCCGGTCAACACCATTGAGACGCCGGTCGGCGCCGCTTGATACGCATCGGGCAACCAGGTGTGAAACGGAAAGAGCGGGACTTTGACAGCGAGTCCGAGAAAAATTCCGGCAAAGGCGACCCATTGAAGTTTGCCGGCGAGCAATCCGGTTTTGCCGAGACTGGCGAGCGCCACGAAATCGAATGTTCCTTTGGCAAAATAAATTCCGAGAAACGCGAGAAGCATGGCGACGCTGCCGAGAAATGTGTAAACGAAAAATTTGACCGCGGCGTAATCGCGATTTTCGCCGCCGTAAATTTTGATGAGGAGAAACGCCGGAACGAGGCTCATCTCGTAAAACAAAAACCAGAGAACAAAATTCTGGGCGGTGAACGTGCCGTAGAGCGCAGCCTGCATCACGAGCATGAGCGCGCAGGCGCCGCGTTCCAGGCGTTGCGCGGAAAAGGCAAACGGAAAAACCAGCGACGTCAGCAAAACGAGAAGCAGACTCAGACCATCGACGCCGAGCAGATATTCGGCGCCGATCGACGGGATCCAGGCGTGACGTTCTACTACCTGCAAACCCGACGCGGTGGCATCGAATTTTTGCCAGAGCATCAACGCATAGAATGCGGAGAGCGCATTAAAGATGAGCGCAACCGTGCGCGCGTTCTTCGGCCGTCCGATGTAAAGCGCCATCGCGCCGACGATCGGAATAAGAATGAGGACGCTGATTAACCCAACCATGCGTAAAGAAGAACGAGCGCGAGCATGCCGAGAGCGACCGCGCCGAGATAAGTTTGAATTTGCCCAGAGTGCCACCGCGACATCACGCGACCAAACCCGTGCGCGCCGACGGTCCCTTCATCGACGCCCGCGTTGATCACGCGCTCGTCAGTGCGGGTTGTGACTCTCGCAAAAAATTGTCCAAGAACGCCAACGCCGCGCACAAGCCCGTCCCAAACATGGCGATCCATCCAATCAGAGAGCCGCGCTAAAATCTTGGAGAGGGCGATGACGGTACGATCGTAAATCTGGTCGATCCACATTTTGTTTTCGAGGAACCGAAACAGCGCTGGTTGCGCGTGCTGAAGTGGATCGGTTTCAGCGGCGCGCCGATACATCCAGATGCCGATCGCCACACCGCTGCCAACGAGCGCAAGCGAGACAACAATCATCGGCTGAAACAGGAGATGTGAGTCGAAGCGAGCCGGATGTCCCGTTAGATAACTTTCGAACCAGGGCCACGCGGGCGTGAGCACGATACTGAATGCAATCGCGCAAACCGCGAGAACGATGAGAGGAATCGTCATCACGCTTGGACTTTCGTGTGCGCTCTCTGATGCAGCGTGCCTGTTGCCGAAAAAAACGTAGATGATCTGCCGCGTCATGTAGAGCGCGGTCAGGATCACGCCGATCAGCACCAAGTAGTGCGGCATGTGCGATCGCGGCCAATTTGAAGTCGCGTGCAGAATTTCTTCCTTGGTCCAACCGCCGGAAAAAAAGAACGGCACACCGCTGAGCGCCATCATTCCGATCGCGTAAGTCGCGAATGTAACTGGCATGAGTTTCCGTAAGCCGCCCATTTTCCGAATGTCCTGTTCGTGATGCAGACCGTGAATGACCGAACCTGCGCCAAGAAAAAGGAGCGCTTTGAAAAATCCGTGCGCGAGCAAGTGCATAATTCCAGCCGCGACGCCGCCGACGCCGAGCGACACCATCATCAAGCCAAGCTGGGAAACGGTGGAGTAAGCGAGAATGCGTTTGATGTCGGATTGCGCGACCGCGATTAGCGCTGCCATTAAACCGGTAACGACTCCGATCCAGACGACGACCGTAAGTGACGTCGTCACGCCGTTGATTGCGCCGACCAAAAAGATCGGATAGACGCGCGCGACCAGAAATACTCCGGCGGCAACCATGGTCGCGGCGTGGATCAAAGCGCTGACCGGTGTCGGACCTTCCATCGCGTCCGGCAACCAGACGTGAAGCGGGAATTGTCCGGACTTGCCAACCGCGCCGCAGAAAATCAGAAGCGCTACGAAAGTGGCGCTGGCGCCCAGCGCGACAAGGCCCGCATTTTCAAGGCAGCCGCGACCGCCGTCATAAAAGAGCAACGTGCCGCTGCTGTGATAAAGCCACAGCATTCCGAGAAACAATCCCATGTCGCCGATTCGCGTGGTGATGACCGCTTTTTTCGCGGCGGCCGCCGCGCTCGGTCGCTCGATCCAAACTCCGATCAATAAATACG
>DASTJU010000021.1:0-9884 GCA_035716295.1 Chthoniobacterales bacterium
ATCGGCCCGATCATGCCGAAGCTGAGCGACGACAACCAAATCGCAACGCCCACGCCGAGTCCGGCGCGAATCAACCGGCCACGGTTCCGCACTTGAAGCGTCAGATAAACGGCAGTGAATCCACTGATTAGACTAATAACGAGGAGTGAGGCGTCGATTCGCCCAAACAAAACGCTGCTCCAAAGACTGACAAAGATGGCCGCGTAAAGTCCGTGATTGCGACCGAGCAAAACACTCAGCACCAGCGGCGCGAAGGCGTAGGGCGCAAGCAGCCAGCCCATTTCCGGCGTAAGAAATTTAAATGAATGCTCGCTCGACAAAACGAGAATGCCCTTGGTTGCCGCGAGCTGAAGAAAAATCGCTCCGAAAACCAGAAGGACCCGGGAGTTCTGGACAAACGTTCGCGGCTGATTGATCCAGAGTTGCACGATTGCAGTCGCGAAAAAAAGCAGCGCGATTACAAAATTTTTCGTCGGCTCCGGTTGTTGGCCGCTAAAGATCAGGAACGCGAGCCCGGCGATGAAGGCGGCCAGGACAATAACTTTAACGTAGCGCGCGGACTCGAGTGCACGCAGCAATTCGTTGCGAGTGCGCCGGCGCCTCGTTTTTTTCGAAGCGAGCCCGCGCCGGAGAAGCCGTCTGCGTCTTAGGAAATCGAACATAGTGCCTGTCCGGCTCGGACTTTCATTTGCGCGCGGATGGCGCTGGCGAACGGTGCTGCTGGTAAGCGGTGATAATGGAACGGACCAGCTCATGGCGTACCACGTCGCGCTCGTTGAAATAAACGATCGATATTCCCGGGACGTTTTCGAGCGCCTGCAACGCTTCCACGACACCGGAGCGTTTGTTTGCCGGCAAATCGATCTGGGTCACGTCGCCGGTAATCACGCATTTGGAACGCGGACCGATGCGCGTGAGTAACATAAACATTTGCTCGGTCGTAGTGTTCTGCGCTTCGTCAAGAATCACGAACGCGTTGTTCAAGGTGCGGCCGCGCATGTAAGCGAGCGGCGCTACTTCGATTGTTTGTCGCGCAATCGAACGCTCGATCTCTTCCGGCTCGAGCATGTCACGGAGCGCGTCATAAAGTGGGCGCAAGTAGGGCGCGATCTTTTGTTCGAGCTCGCCCGGCAAAAATCCAAGCGCTTCGCCGGCTTCCACCGCTGGCCGGGTCAGAATGATTCGACTGACCTGGTCTTTCTTTAACGCGGACACAGCCATCGCGACCGCGAGATAGGTTTTGCCGGTGCCGGCTGGTCCAATTCCGAAAACGATGTCGTGCTTGTCGATCGCCTCCACGTAATTCCGTTGCCCGGCCGAGCGCGCGACGATCAGTGGCTTGCGCGGCGAAGTCGTGATCTTTCTCGAGACCGCGTCGGTCAGGTCGTCACCGCGCGATTCGCTCACTGAATTGAGCGCGTATTGAAATTCGTGTTTCTGAATCGGCACGCCTTTCTTTTGCGCTTCCTCGAGTTGATTGAACACGCGTTGCGCCTTGTCGATTTTCTCCGGCTCGCCCTCAAGCTTCACCCAGCCCTCGCGGGTGGTGACTTTTACACCGAGCGAATCCTCCATGCTTTTCAAAAGTTTAAGATCGTTCGCGTAAAGCGATTGCAACAGGCGCGCGTTTTCGAAATGCAGGGTGCGCGTTTCGCTCATCAAAGATCGACAACCACTAAGATCGACAGTCGCCGATCAGCGGAAGCCATAAACCAGCGCCCAGTGGGTCCGTTCCTCGGGCGACTCTTCGACCGCGACGATGATGAAGTAACTGCCGGTCCCTTTCGGGATCACGTGGGCGGCGGCGAAATGGCCTTTTTCCCAGCTGTCCGGCTGCTCGGCCAGTTTTCCTTCGGAATCGTAAATGTGGACGGAGATTTTTCCGCGCTCCACTTCGGTGCCCATCCAGAACCAATATTCGTTGCCTTTGAATAATTGTTGCCGCACAGCCTTCTTCTCGCCGGAGCCGAGATCGCCGCCCCAATAATCTTCGCGTACCTGAAAACCTTCTTTGACGTAGGGCTCTGCCGCCTGAAGCGCGAACGATTGGGCGTCATCGACCGTTCCGCCCGCGCCTCGGAGAAGTACAAAAGAAACGAGAAGGCACAGACTTACCCGCAAACTCATTTTGGTGAATCCGTTCATTGGCGCCTTAATCTCGTGTTACGATTCCGTTATCCAGCCGGGTGGTGATCTCGTTGATCTTCCGGACCGACTCCGCCGAAATGTGTGCCGAACCGACATCGACTAGCGGTCTCACTTCGCCGAGCGATCGCTGGATGTCGCGGATGAGCGGAAGATTAAATTCCGGCATGGCTTGAAGTTGGGTTTGAAAATGGACAAGCAGATCGGGTTGATGAAGCAACTCGGCGCCGTCCGCCGAAAAGTGTTTCGTCACGACTGAGGTCAATACCTGAGTTCCGCGCAACCATCCACCCAGACTGACCAGCTGCGATAATTTTTCGTCGTGCACTTCATTCATCGCAGCCTGGACGCTGCTTTGGGTGCGATCGAGTTCCTGGCGCACATTCTCCCATTTGCGTTTGTCGGCTGCTTCGGTGATCGCCTTTGCGTGGGGCGTGATCGAATTGCCAACGCCAATGCCCTTCGACAAACTCAAGACCCGCTGGCCGATCTCTTTCACTGCGGGGGCGTCTTCGGCCTGGACCGCGATGAAGCCGTCGGCAATGACGGTGCCGAGCAGTAGAGCAATTCGCGGTCGCTCGGTGAAATTGCTGCTTTTCTCGGTGCGCACGAATTCGCGCCAGTTCACCGAGCCCAGCTTGTTGAGCGCGCCGAAGATTTCATTCGGAAGCGGCACGACCACGTTTTCGACTTTTTTCGACATCTGTTTGACGTCGATCCGTTGTGGCGCCTGCGCGGCGTCGGCGTAGAGCGTTACCCCAAGGAGGGCGATTACGCTGAATTTCAAACTTTTAGAAAAGGGTATCATCGGCAGCTTCGACTGTTGATTTAGGCTTAGTATTCAAGGATTAATGAGGTCATTGTAAGCGGAACTGCCGCCCCACACAAATCCCTGCGCCTAACAATTTTGAGGTTCTCACGCCAGACCATTCTTTCCGCTGACCATCGCATTTCGTCCGCCCTATGGACTTAAAAAGGCTCCGGCAAATTTTCGACCGCGCTGCGGGCAAGCGCATCCTCGTCATCGGCGACCTGATGCTGGACGAATTTGTCTGGGGCAAAGTCGGCCGGATTTCGCCGGAAGCACCGGTGCCGGTGGTCGAGGTGACGGGCGAAAGTTTTTTTCCCGGCGGCGCCGCCAACGTTGCCCGCAATCTCCGCGAATTTCTGGATAAAGTTTCGGTGATCGGATTGATCGGCAAGGACCGGAGCGGTCAGCAACTGCGCCAATTGCTGGCCGAGCGAAAGATCGACATCTCCGATTCGATCGAAGATGAAAAATTTTCGACTATTGTTAAAACACGGATCATCGCGCGCCATCAACAGGTGGTAAGAGTCGACCGCGAAAAAATCGCACGGCCTTCGACGGCGCAGATCGGAAAAGTGGTGGCCGCGGTCCGGAAAAAACTGGCCAACATCGACGCGATCATCTTCGAAGATTACGGCAAAGGTTTTATCACCCGCGAGCTGGTTTCCCAGATCTCACGCGACGCGCGTGCCGCGAAGAAACTCGTTACCGCCGACCCGAACCCGCACAACTTAATCGACTGGAGCGGAATGACGGCGGTGAAACCAAATCGGGCGGAAGCATTTCTCGCCGCTGGAGTTCTCAGCCGCGATTCAGAACTTCCGCCAAAGAAAGATGTCGATCTTGTCCACGCCGGAAAAACGCTGCTCCAGAAATGGGGCGTGCAATATCTTCTGGTCACCCTCGGCGAACACGGGGTGATGTTTTTCGAAAAAGGCAAACGACCACATCACATTCCGACCAAAGCCCGAGATGTTTTCGATGTATCGGGAGCGGGCGACACCGCCATCGCGATGTTCACCCTCGCGCTGATGTGCAACGCGACGCCGCTTGAAGCAGCGCAAATTGCCAATCACGCCAGCGCCGTGGTCGTCGGAAAACTGGGCACGGCAACTGTCACACGTGACGAACTGATCTCCAGCTTCGAACATGACTTCGACTAGGGCGAAGTCACCCGTCGTATTCATCGATCGCGACGGCACCATCATGCACGACGCCGATTACTGCTCCGATTCGAAACAAGTTCAGATTTTTGACGGCGCGGCCGCGGCGTTGGGTCGTCTCAAGAACGCCGGATACAAAATCATCGTCATCACAAACCAAAGCGGAATCGGCCGCGGCTTTTTCACTGAGAAGCAATATCGCGCCGTGGAGGCCGAGGTTTCGCGTCAACTCGGAGACAATTTGATCGACGCGACTTATTTTTGCCCCGACTCGCCGGGTCAGCCTTCAAAATGCCGCAAGCCGGCGCCCGGGATGGTCCTTCAGGCAGCCCGCGATCACGATGTCGATCTTTCGCGTTCGTTTTTGATCGGTGACAAGGAGATCGACGCCGAGTGCGCGCATAATGCCGGCGTCCGCGCCATCCGCGTCCGGACGGGATTCGATAAGATGACCGACGGCAGCTGCGCGGATTGGGTGGCCGAAGATCTCCCGGCCGCCGCCGAAATCATTCTGAAGGCGACAAATGAATAAGGCAGTTGGAATCATACCAGCGCGATGGGCGTCCACGCGTTTCCCGGGAAAACCATTGCATCTCATTGGAAACAAACCGCTTCTCCGACACGTCTGGGAACGCTGTCGACGCGCAAAGAAATTAGACGAGGTCATCGTTGCCACGGACGATATGCGGATCGCCGAGGCCGCTTTCGATTGGGGCGCCCAGGTGGCGATGACTTCACCAAAGCACCAAAGCGGGACCGATCGCGTCGCCGAAGTCGCCCGCAAAGCCAGGCAGTTTGGTCTTATTATAAATATCCAGGGCGACGAACCGCTCTTAGAACCGGCATTGCTCGATCGCTTCGTGGACGAACTGCGCGCTAATCGCAAGATCGACATCGTCACCGCGGCGCATCCTTTCGAGAGCGCCGCCGAAGCTTCATCGCCGCATCAGGTGAAAGTGATCGTCGATCTCGATGGCAACGCGCTTTACTTTTCCCGCTACGCCATCCCCTTCCCTCGCAACCGTGCCGCCACCATAAAATATTTGCGGCATCAAGGCATTTACGGTTTTCGCCGCAAGGCGCTCCTTGATTTTGTGAGGTGGAAACCGACGCCGTTGGAGCGCGCAGAATCGCTCGAGCAATTGCGCGCTCTTGAAAATGGTGTAATGGTTCATGTGCTCGTCACGAAACATGGATCGCCTGGCGTAGACACGCTGGCTGACGCAAAAGCGCTGGAGCAAAAACTGGCTCGCGCGAAACGAGGAGTGTCTCGATGAAATACATTTTTGTGACCGGCGGCGTTGTCAGTTCGTTAGGCAAAGGCCTGGCCGCGGCATCGCTCGGAACATTGCTCGAAGCGCGCGGACTGCGCGTTGTTCTGCAAAAGTTCGATCCTTATCTCAATGTCGATCCGGGAACGATGAATCCGTTCCAACACGGCGAAGTTTACGTGTTGAACGACGGCGCTGAGACCGATCTCGATCTGGGACATTACGAGCGCTTCACCAATTGCGTTCTCTCGCGCCACAACAATCTCACCAGCGGCCAAGTTTACGAGAGCGTGATTTTAAAAGAGCGGCGCGGCGATTATCTCGGCAAAACGGTGCAGGTGATTCCGCACGTGACCGACGAGATCAAAGATCGGATTCGGGAGATCTCGGACGAATCGAAATACGACGTTGTCATCACTGAGATCGGCGGCACGACCGGCGACATCGAAGGTCTGCCATTCCTAGAAGCCATTCGGCAATTCATCCTCGAAGTCGGCGCCGAGAACGTCGTGACCATGCACGTTACGCTTGTGCCCTACATCAAGGCCGCGGCTGAATTGAAAACGAAACCGACGCAGCAAAGCGTGGCGAAACTGCGCGAGATCGGTTTGCAACCCCAGGTGCTGATTTGCCGAAGCGAGAAATCAATCGACCGCGAGCTGCGTCAGAAGTTGTCGATGTTCTGCAGCGTGTCCGAGAAAGCGGTGATTGAGGCGCGTGACGTCGAGCACACGGTTTACGAAGTTCCGCTGATGCTGCACGCCGAGGGATTGGACAAACTTGTTTGCGATCTACTGCACCTGAAAACGCCGGAGCCGGACCTGACGGGTTGGAAGAAATTTGTCGACTGCGTGATCAGCCCGCAAAAGCGAGTCAAGATCGCCGTGGTCGGAAAATACATTCATTTGCAGGACGCTTACAAAAGCATTTACGAATCGCTCACCCACGCGGCGGCGAGTCAGGATTGCGGGATTGAGTTGAAGCTGGTTGACGCTGAATCACTGCAGGACCGCGTTAGCGCGCAGCTGAAAGATGTCGCCGGTGTTTTGATCCCAGGCGGATTTGGCGAGCGCGGCGTCGAAGGAAAAATCAAAGCGGCCCGTTACGCGCGCGAGCATGGGATTCCCTATCTCGGCCTTTGTCTCGGCATGCAGGTGGCAACGATCGAATTCGCGCGAGATGTTTGCGGAATTGAGAAAGCGAACAGCACCGAGTTCGATCCGGACACGCCTGACCCGGTAATTTCGTTGCTCGAAGAGCAACGGGAAAAGATTCACAGTAAGGGCGCGAGCATGCGACTCGGAACGTGGCCAACCAAGATTGAAAAAGGAACGCTCGCCGAAAAAATTTACGGCCAATCCGAAGTGATGGAGCGTCACCGGCACCGCTACGAGTTCAACATGAAATATCGCGACCGGATGGACAAGAAAGGCTTCGTCATTTCCGGAACTTCGCCAGACGGAACGCTGGCCGAGTTAATCGAGCTCCGCGATCATCCTTATTTCGTCGGCTGCCAATATCACCCGGAATTTCAAAGCAAGCCGAACAAACCGCATCCGCTCTTCAAAGGCTTCATTCAAGCTTGCCTCGCGTTCGATCCTAAACGTGAGACGCGCGCTGAAGCCGATCCAAAATCGCAGCCCCGAGTCCCGCAAGAGGAACTCGTTCTGCAACGATAAGGTCGACGTTGAGCTCATCGAGCTCGCGCAAGTAACGAAACAGATTCGCGGCGGCTTCACGGACGTCCTGTCGTTCGCTTAAATTTCGAATCGCGACGAAACGTTTGTCATTTTCGATCGAATTCCATGCCAGTAATGCGCAGCGCTGTTTTGCCTGCGGCGCGAACGATTCTAAGTCATCGATGATGCGCAGCGGCGTTTTCGGCGCGTAGTGCGACGGCAATTGTCCAGGCGCGGAAATTTTCTCGCGCCCTGTCGCAATATCGACTTCACCATAGGCCGACAATTCCTCTGAAGTAATCGGCCCGCGTCGCAAGATGTCGATCTTACCGTCGTGAACGGCAACGATCGTGGATTCAATTCCGTGCATCGTCGGGCCTGCGTCAATGATGAGAGGAATGTGTCCGTCGAGTTCATCGAGGACGTGCTTTGCAATTGTGGGACTGATGCGGCCAAAGCGATTTGCACTTGGCGCAGCGAGCGGTTTTCCGAACGCCTGAACGACTTCGGTGAAGATCGGATGCGCGCTGATTCGAACTGCGACTGTTTCCAAACCCGCGGTCGCGATTTCCGGAACAATCTGTCGCTTCGGCAAGACCAAGGTAAGCGGGCCTGGCCAGAATTTTTTGGCGAGTTGCAAAACCAATTGTCGATCTTGTCCGCCACGGGACGGACTCGCTGCGGCGAGCGCTGGAAGGTCGGCAATTTTTTCCAACCAATCCTCTTCGGGGAGATGAACGATGAGCGGATCGAAACGGGGACGCCCTTTCGCTTCGAAAATCTTAGCGACGGCAACTGGATTCAGCGCATCGCCGGCAAGTCCGTAAACCGTTTCGGTCGGAAGCGCGACGATTTCGCCCTGGCGCAGCAATTCAACCGCCGCCGTGCGGTCGGTTGAAATTTCTGTTTTCACCTGGGCAGTTTGGCGGAGAGAACGCTCTCGGATTGCTTCTTGCGAAACGCTTCCAATTTTTGCCGCACTTTCTCATCAGAGGTAGCCAAAATCGCGGCAGCAAGAAGAGCTGCGTTTTTCGCGCCGGCGGTTCCGATTGCCAGCGTGCCGACGGGAATTCCCCCCGGCATCTGGGCCGTGGAAAGAAGCGAATCGAGTCCTTTTAATTCTGACGAAGGAATCGGCACGCCCAGAACCGGCAACCAGGTGTGGCCGGCGATCGCTCCTGCTAAATGGGCGGCGGCTCCAGCACCAGCAATGATGACGCGAAGTCCGCGATCGGCCGCGTTGCGAGCGAAGTCCGCGGTCGCATCGGGTGAGCGATGTGCGGACAGGACGTGCGATTCGTTAGGCACACCGAGCTCGTCGAGCATTTCGACGGCGTGACGCATCGTGTCCCAATCCGATTTACTTCCCATCAAAACAGCGACCAAAGATTTCGGCTGCGGCATACGGGAGTTTGGTCGGTCATTGGTTCGCCGCAACTTCTTTTCAAGTCGTCGCTTCGACGGCATATTGCGCTGTGAACGCGGCCAAATCGATCGTGCTCATCGGAATGATGGGCGCTGGAAAATCTTCGGTTGGACGTTCTCTGCAACGACAAAGTGGACTCGCCCGTTTGGATACTGACGAGATGTTGGCGGCCGAATTTGGAATGTCGATCGCACAGATTTTTGAAAAGCACGGTGAGGAGAAATTCCGCGACGCGGAAACTGCAGTGCTTCGCAAATTGGCGCCGGACCGCCCGGCGATCATTGTGACTGGCGGCGGAATTGTTCTGCGAGCAGAGAATGTCGATCTTTTGAAACGCGTTGGCACTGTCGTTTGGCTGGCTGCCGATGAGGCCACCCTGTTCGAACGCGCGGCGAGACGGGACCACCGGCCCTTGCTCCAAAAAGAAAATCCGCGCGCTATCTTTTCAAAATTGTTCAAAGAGCGAGAATCGCTTTACGCTGCGGCCGCCGATATCCGAATCGATACTTCTCGACTGACTCACGATGAAGTTGCGGAAACCATTTTGAACAAGATGGAGGAATTCAGTTCGCTCCGACAATGAATGCAACTGCGAAGATCGACCCGCCTTCGCAACGCTTCGGCGCGGCAGGCAATGAGCTGAAGGCGCGACTCGTCGAGTTTGCGCGAGAGCTCGGATTTGATTCGTGTCGCGTCGCGGCGTGTGCTCCCCCAGCCCACGCCGACAAATTTGACGATTGGCTGAGGGAAGGCGCGCACGGCGAGATGGAATACATGGCGCGCGGTAAGGAGAAGCGCCGCGATCCGCAAAAGATTCTTCCCGGCGCGAAGTCGGTGGTTGTTCTGGCGTTGAATTATTTCCAGGGCGAACGGGCGATCCCGAAAGCTTTCGGGGCCGCTACAGGAAAAATCGCGCGCTACGCGTGGGGCGATGATTACCACGACGTGATCGCAGCGAAACTGGACAAGATCGACATCCTCCTTCGCGAGTTCGGTGGCCAGCAAAAATGTTATGTCGATACTGGTCCGATTTTGGAACGCGACCACGCGGCGCAAGCTGGAATCGGTTGGCATGGCAAGAGCACGATGCTGATCGACGAAAAACTGGGGACGTGGTTTTTCCTCGCCGAAATCTTGACCACGCTTGAATTGCCGGTGGACAAACCGGCACCAGACCGCTGCGGCACCTGCGAGCGCTGCATCACAGCTTGTCCGACCGGTGCGATCACAGCGCCGCACAGATTAGATGCACGCCGCTGCATTTCGTATCTAACGATCGAATTGAAAAGCTCGATCCCGCTCGAGCTTCGGCCGTTGATCGGCGACCGAATTTTTGGTTGCGATGATTGTCTCGACGCGTGTCCCTGGAATCGATTCGCTCAGATTTCGCAC
>DASTJU010000022.1:0-4697 GCA_035716295.1 Chthoniobacterales bacterium
GTGATGAAGCGGCGACATCGCAAAAATGCGTTTGCCGGTGAGTTTGAAACTTAGGACCTGAAGGATCACCGAGACGGCTTCGATGACGAAAACGCCGCCCACGACCACGAGCAGCAATTCTTGCTTACAACAGATCGCGACTACGCCGATCAACCCGCCGATGGCGAGTGAGCCGGTGTCACCCATGAAAACTTTCGCGGGGTGACAATTAAACCAAAGAAACCCGAAACCAGCGCCGATCATCGCGGCGCAAACGACCGTGAGCTCGCCGGTAAAAGGATAGAAAGGGACCTGCAAATATTCCGCGATCCGAAAGTTTCCGGCGGCGTAGGAAAGAAATGCGTAAGCGAACGCAACTGTGATGGTGCAACCGATGGCGAGCCCGTCCAGGCCGTCGGTCAGGTTCACCGCGTTCGATGATCCGACAATCACAAGCGCGAAAAACAAGATGGTGAACCAACCCATGTTCGTAACCACCGCTGATTTGAAAAACGGTACGTAAAGCGAGCGCGCCTGCACTTCGAGAAGCGGGCTGGTGAGAAAAACTGCCGTGATAATTAAAGCGAGGGTGACTTGGAAAAGAAGTTTGATCCGCCCACTCACGCCGTCGGATTTTTTCTTTGTGACTTTGAGATAGTCATCAGCAAAACCGAGCACGCCGAGGTAGATCATGGCGAAGAGCGCAAGCCAGACGAAGCGATTGTCCGGACGGGCCCAGAGAAAACTGGAAATGAAGACGGCGCCGATAATCATGACGCCGCCCATGGTCGGCGTTCCCTGCTTGCCGCCGTGCAGCTCCGCCAGTCGATGAACCTCAGCTGCCTGGCGGATCGGTTGGCCGAGTTTGAGCGCCGTTAAAATGTGGATGACGAAATTTCCAAACAGAAGCGACACCATGAACGCGGTAATCGCCGCGGCCACGGCGCGAAAGGTGACGTAAGAGAAAACGTTGAATGGGCCGATCTGCTCGCTCAGCCGGTGAAGAAAGTACATCATACGCGTGCGCTTTCTGGCGAACTCTGTTTTGCGAATGCTTCGATCACATCTTCCGTGCGGGCGAGGCGGCTCCCTTTAATCAAGATCAGATCGCCCGGCGCCGCGATCTCCAATAGCAACTCGGCTGCTTCCGATGTCGATCCAACAACGTTGCTTTTTTCGAGTCCTGCTTTTTCTGCCGCACGCGAAATGATTGCGCCCATTTCGCCGATGCCAATCAATTGGTCGATGCCGAAAGCGGCCGCGGCTTCGCCCACTTCCTCGTGACCGCGCTCCGTTTCTGTCCCCAGTTCTCGCATCTCGCCGAGCACAGCGATTTTTTTTCCGTCGGCATCCAGTTCAACCAGCGTCTGCAGCGCAGCTTTCATCGAATCCGGATTCGCGTTGTAGCTGTCATCGAGAAATTGCACGCCGTTGATCTCTTTGATCTGCAAGCGCGCTTTGGTAAGAGGAGCGCTGGCGAGACCAGCAGCCGCTTCTTCGAGAGAAAGACCGAACGCGCGTCCAGCTGCGACCGCGAGCAGCGCATTTTGCACCATGTGCAATCCGGGAACGGGCAACTGGGCGCGACAACGGTGCGCGCCCTCGATGATTGTGAACTCCGATCCGTCCGCGCTTTGTTGAATGTCGGTGGCGCGAACCGTTCCTTCTTTTGTTCCGGCAAAAATCACATGAGCGCGCGCTCGTTCCGCGATCCCTTTGCTGAAAGGATCGTCGGCGTTCAAAATGACTGCTCCTTCGGGGGCGACTGCCTCGGCCAGCGCACTTTTCTCTTTCGCAATCGCCTCGCGCGTTCCCATGAACTCGATATGAGCAACGCCGATATTTGTGATAATCGCGGCGTTCGGCGCGGCGATTTTTGCCAGCGGAGCAACTTCGCCCGGATGATTCATTCCGATCTCCCAAACCGCGACCTCATCTGTCGATGTCGCCTCCAGAATGGTGCGCGGCAATCCGACATGGTTATTGAAGTTGCCCTGCGTTTTGGTAACGCGAAATTTTCGACCGAGGACCGAGGCGGCAAAATCTTTCGTGCTCGTCTTCCCGTTGCTCCCGGTGATGGCGAGGACTTTGATGGAAAGCGCTTTCCGATAATTCGCGGCCAGATTTTGATAGGCGAGCAACGTGTCTTCGGCGCGAATGATCGCGAACTTGGCTGGAACCTTTCCGTTCCACTTAAGATCGACAATCGCGCCGGCCGCCCCGGCCTTGGCGGTAGATTCGATAAATTTGTGGCCGTCAAAATTTTCACCTCGCAGGGCGACGAAAAGTTCGCCCTTCTTAATAGTTCGTGAATCGGTGCTGATTCTTTCGATCACAATTTTTCCGTCGCCTTGTTCGAGTTTGGCGCCGGAATGCTCAGCGATTTGTAAGATCGATAACGGATTCATTTAAATTCGACCGGATGATTTTCAACCGCGCGCCGCGCCACCTGAATATCTTCAAATGGCACGGTGTTGTCGGCGAACTCCTGGTAATTTTCGTGACCTTTGCCCGCGATCAAGACGATGTCACGCGGTTGGGCGATTTCGATGGCGCGCGAAATCGCCTGCGCGCGATCCGTGATTTTTTCAAAATGGTTGCCGCGAAACCCTTTTTCGACCTCCGCGATGATCTTATCGGGATCTTCTTTGCGGGGATTATCAGAGGTGATGATGGCGTAATCGGCGTTCTGGTCGACAACCTGACCCATCAGCGGACGCTTCTCACGATCGCGATCTCCACCGCAACCGAACACGACGATCACTCGCCGCGGCTGGAGCTCCCGCAAGGTTTTTAAAACGTTGAGCAACGCATCCGGCGTGTGCGCATAATCGACAAAGACCTGGAATTGCCGTTTCGCGGGGACGATCTCAAGACGCCCCGGCACCTGCGGCGATTTGGCGAGACTGAGCACAGCTTCGCGCAAACCGACGCCGAGCGCGTTAGCGGCGGCGAGCGCGGCCAGCGAATTCGCGACATTGAAACGGCCGATTAGCGGCACCCGAACGAGATAACTTTTGCCGCGCGCGTCGAGTTGGTAGGACGTTCCGGCAAATTCCATTCGATAGCTGGAAGCGCGAAAGTCAGCACGCGCTCCCATTCCGAAAGTCACTACCGAAACCTTCTTGTCGATCTTTGCGACCAATTGTCGACCGTAGCGATCGTCGCTGTTGATGACAGCGACCGGTTTCTTTTTTTTCTGCTGCTCTGCGAGTTGCTCGAACAATTTCGCTTTCGCTTTGAAATAATTTTCCATCGTCCGGTGATAATCGAGATGGTCTTGCGTGAGATTGGTGAAGACTGCGACGTCCCACTCGATGCCGCGGGTCCGCTCTTGCGCTAGGGCGTGTGAAGAGACTTCCATCGCCGCACCCCGGCATCCGGCACTCGCGATTTGGGAAAGAAGTTCCTGAAGATCGAGCGATTCGGGAGTGGTGCGCGCCGCAGGCAGGATGCGCTCGCCGATTTCATAACGCACCGTCCCGAGCAAGCCGCATCGCATTCCCGCTTTCTCGCAAATGTGCTTAGCCAGAAACGTGGTGGTGGTCTTTCCGTTCGTGCCGGTGACCGCGGCGAGTTTCAGCTTTCGCGCGGGAAAATTGTAAAATCTCGCCGAGAGATCGGCCATCGCGCTGCGCGTATTCTCGACGACGACGCAGGTGGCGCGGGAATGTTTTTCGGCGCGCTCGGCCACGATCACCGCGGCGCCTTTTTCAATGGCCTGGCCGATGAAGCCGTGGCCATCGCTTTTTTCGCCGCGCAATGCCACGAATAGCCCATCCCTCTGCACGCGGCGCGAGTCATACGCGATGCTTTCCACCGCGCGATCAGCTGGGCCGATGATTTCGCGAATGGGAGTCGCGGCAAGAAGAGTTTTGAGCTGCATGAGGGTTCGCCATTCTTATGCCAGGAAGTCAATGGCGCGAAGCGTTGGTTAAGGCAACTCGCTCCACCGGGATGGCCTTGCGAATTTCCTCATGCGGCTCAAGATCGAGATAACGGGCGGCCTTTTCGGCGATTCGGGAAAAGATTGGCCCAGCGACTTGACCGCCGTAATTCAATTCAGGTTTTGTTTGGGCATCGTCTAACACGACCAGTCCGACAAATTCCGGACGCTCTGCCGGCAGATAACCGCAGAATGACACAACTTCTTTTCCTTTCTCGTAACCGCCGCTGGGGCCGACCTTTTGGGCGGTGCCAGTTTTTCCGGCGATGATGAAACCGGGAACAGCAGCCGCGGCAGCGGTGCCACGATCGCTGACTACGCCGCGCAATGCGCTTCCAATTTGGCCGGCGGTCTGCGGCGAGATGACTTGGCGCAAAGCAATCGGCGTAAGCGTGCTGATTGTCTTGCCATCGCTGGTCGTGATCGATTTCACGATCCGCGGCGTCATTAATTTGCCGCCGTTGGCGATTGCGCACATGGCCGCGGTCATTTGCAGCGGAGTCACGCCGATTTCGTGGCCCATCGGAATGTGAGTGATCGAAATTTTACTCCACGATTGCGGCGACCGGATCAGCCCGGGGATTTCGCCCGGAAGCTCGATGCCGGTTCGTTCGCCAAAACCGAAACGCCGGATGTATTCGTAAAACTTTTGATCGCCGAGGCTGACGGCGAGTTTGGCTGCGCCGATGTTGCTCGATTTCACCAGAATGTCTTTGACGCTCAGATCGGTGAACGCGGCGTGATCGTGCAGCGCGGTGCCGCCGTAGTTCCA
>DASTJU010000023.1:0-2569 GCA_035716295.1 Chthoniobacterales bacterium
CATAGACGCGCGAAAAATCGATGTCGTTGCTCACCGCCGTCATAGTGGCGATGTCGGTCATGAGCGGAATGGCGGGGAAAGCGGCGCGTTTTTCAATGATCGGATGCGTGAACTCGACCGCGAAATGGAGCGCGTCCGCCAAACTGCCGCCGTTTCCCATCGTGAGAAGTTTTTTGCCGTCAGCAAAATGCTTCGCCATTTCTCTGCTCAGCGTCTCGATTTGAGCGGCGTATTTCGCGAAGAACTTCTCCTTCATCTCGACGCTCTCGCCACATTTGCGGAGAATCTTGTCCGCGAACGTCTCGGCCGATTTGTCGATGTTGGTCGTGGCGTTCACGCCGAAGTCAAATCGCGGTTAAACTGCCCGCAGCTTGTCGTTCCAGCGCGAGATGGCGGCCGTAGGCGTGATACGCCGCGCAAGCGCCTTCCGCCGAAACCATCGTCGCGCCTAACGGGTGTTCCGGCGTGCATTGCTTCCCAAAGGCGGGGCAATCGTGCGGCTTTTTCACCCCTCTGAGGATGAGGCCGCTTATGCAGATTTCGGGCTCTTTGGTGTCGATTTCTTTTGTCTCGAAGATTCGCTCCGCGTCGTGCTCGCAAAATTCGTAGCGCAATTTGTAGCCACTTTTCGGGATTGAACCCACGCCGCGCCATTTGCGATCGCACACTTCGAAGACTTCGCTCACCAGGTTTTGCGCGACGCGGTTTCCTTCGCGCTGCACGACACGCGGATATTGATTTTGCACTTCGCAAGTGCCGGCTTCGAGCTGCCGCACAGTCATCAGGACGCCTTCCAGAATGTCGAGCGGCTCAAATCCGGTGATGACAATCGGCACCTTGAATCGCTCGGCGATCGGCTCGTACTCACGGTAGCCCATCACCGTGCAGACATGGCCGGGGCCGAGAAATCCCTGCACGCGATTGAGCGGCGATTGCAGGATGGACGCAATCGCCGGCGGCACGAGCACGTGCGAAACCAGGATCGAGAAATTGCTGATGCCTTGCTTCCTCGCCTGGAAGACCGCCATCGCATTTGCCGGCGCCGTTGTCTCGAAACCGATGGCGAAGAAAACCACCTTCTTCTCCGGATTGGCGCGCGCGATCTTCAGGCAATCAATGGGCGAATAAACGACGCGGATATCGGCACCGCGCGATTTCAAAACGAGGAGATCGGAATCCGACCCCGGCACACGCAGCATGTCGCCGAAGGAACAGAAAATAACGTCGGGCCGTAACGCGATCGCGTGCGCTTTATCGATCATTTCCAGCGATGTGACGCAGACCGGGCAACCCGGGCCGTGGACTAGCTCGACTTCGTCAGGCAAGAGATGGTCGATGCCGTACTTGACGATGCTGTGGGTCTGTCCGCCACAGACTTCCATCAGCACCCACGGCTGCGTCACGATGCGGCGAATCTCATCGACGATCTTGGTGGCGACAGATTCGTCGCGGTACTCATCGAGGAATTTCATCGGCTTCTCTCCGCGAGTGAGGCGAAGTCGATCTCCGGCGCGTCGAGCTCGCCGAGTTGTTTGAGGTCGTCGAGCGCCTTGTATGTGCGGGCCGCTTCTTCCTCGTCCACTTTGCTCAACGCGAAGCCAACATGGACCAGCACGTAATCGCCCGGCGCGACGTCGGGTGTGTATTCAAGACAGACTTGCTTTACGATCCCGCCGAAATTCACACGGCCGGTTTTGATGCCGTGCGGATCGCTGCTGATCTCGATGAGCTTACCGGGGATCGCCAGACACATAATCTTTCTCGGGGTTCGCCTTTCCAATCGCGACACCATCACAAATCAGAATTTCGTCGCCGCTCTGCGCATCCGCGACCAGGTCGATCGGAACCTTCCGAACTACTCCAGCCACGCGCACGCGAGCGGTGCGCACTTCGTCTTCGTCGAAGACCTCAACAACTTTTCCGTAAAGCAGGTTCATCCTTTCCTATTATGCGCTGGTCCAGCTCGCCGCCACGACCTGACCGAGCGCAATTCCGCCGTCGTTCGGCGGGATGCGTTGATGCCAGTAGGGTCGGAAATTTTCTTCACGCAGACGTTCCACGGTGCGCTCGGTGAGGTACCGATTCTGAAAACACCCGCCGGTGAGGACAACTCTTTTCTCACCGACTTTGCCGGCGATGGCAACGATCGCCTCGACCAGCGTGTTGTGAAATTTTGCCGAAACGACTCCAGCTTCTTCGCCGCGCTCCATATCGGCAAGCAGTTCGCGAATTGCGAGCTCCCAATCGACGACCATGGTGGCGGCATCAGTCACGCCAAACGAATACGTCGCTCGAACTTCTTGGTGGATAACAAATTCCAGCTCCATCGCGGCCTGCCCTTCAAAGCTCGAACGCTGGCGCAGACCGATGAGCGCCGCGGCGGCGTCAAACAACCGGCCGGCGCTGGAAGTGAGCGGCAGGTTGATTTTCTTTCGCAACATGTG
Source organism: Chthoniobacterales bacterium (assembly GCA_035716295.1). Taxonomy (GTDB): domain Bacteria; phylum Verrucomicrobiota; class Verrucomicrobiia; order Chthoniobacterales; family UBA10450; genus AV40. Next base: position 2,445 of record DASTJU010000023.1, read on the forward strand.
CCGCAGCAGAGCTTTCTCGTTTTCGCTGAAATCGCGGACCAGTTTCGGAATGTTCCAGCACGAATCCCCTAAGATTTCGTAAAGCAAACCGAGGGCGCTGCGGCGCGGTTCGCGAATCGCCGCAT
>DASTJU010000024.1:0-5305 GCA_035716295.1 Chthoniobacterales bacterium
CTTGGAGCCGCATGTCGATCTTAACGAATACGAACTCACGGCCGAAGATTGTCACGTCGTTCGCAATAATTTCGATTATCCAAAGTTCGACGAGTACACGTATCCTTCAGCTGATCTCCAACTCGCTGCGACATCAACCGACGCGATCGACCGCGGTGATTATCAATGGATTCTGGCCGAACTTCATCCGCCGCCAGCTCTTCTGCATCACTTCGCCTATTGGCATTGCCCCGATAAACCGGCTCTGAACGACGCGCTAGCGAAAGGGACAGCCGGCAAACCAAATTTTCATTTCGGCTTTTTCGCAGCTGATTTCACTGCGCACACGGCCGTGCGTTTGTTCGACGCCTTGCCGGAACTTTCAAATTTCGTCGCGCCACAACGAGCCAACCCCAAATGGAAAAGAATCTCACCGGCGGATGCGGAAGTTTATATCGACCAACCAAGCGGCGATGTTTGTGTCCGCAAGATCGACAACCAAGAACACCTCGGCTCGTTCGCGCGCGCGTGGGTCATTCCGCTCGGCTTCCATCCGTTCCAATTTGGAATCGCGCCGCACACGCCTCGTTTGCGTTGCGGGAAAGTTGTCGTGCAGCGCCAAAACTGGACGGTGAAAGCGGACGAATTGATTCCCGGCAATTACACCGGGGTCTCAACCGATTTGGTCCTTGCTGTTGAAAAATTGCGGGCCGAGAAAAATTTGCCGCGCTTTGTTTATATTCGCCCGACCGAACAAGCGTTGCGTCGAAGCGGGGCGGAAGGTCGCGATAAAGACACCAAACCGGTTTTTGTCGATCTTGAGAGTTATTTGTTTTTGGAAATCTTCCACCGCTGGCTCGTCAAAGCGGGCGAGATTGAAGTGACGGAGATGCTGCCTGACCCCGAGCATTTGTTTTGGAAAGAATCGGATGGTCGGCGCAGCTTCGAGCTGCGCACACTAATTGTTCCGCGCTCATGAAGATTGTCGCGATTGCAAACCAGAAAGGTGGAGTGGGTAAGACAACGACCGCTGTAAATCTCGGCGTCGCGTTGGCGGAAAAAAAACTCCGCGTTCTCTTGATCGATCTCGATCCTCAGGCGAACGCAACCAGCGCGCTCGGTATGCAGGAAGTCGAAGGCGAAAGTATTTACGAATCGCTTCTGGGTGGGGTTTCCATTGCCAACAAAATACTGCCGACTCGCGTCGACAATTTGTTCATCATTCCGGCCGATCTCGATCTTGCCGGCGTCGAAGTTGAAATTGCGCGGATGCCAGAGCATCTGACACGCCTGTCCAAAACGTTGTCGACCTTTCGGTCGGATGAAACGTTTGATCTTGTCCTGCTCGATTGTCCGCCTTCGTTAGGCATTCTCATGACCAATGCGCTCGCCGCGGCCGATGAAATCCTGACTCCGATCCAGTGCGAGTATTTTGCGCTCGAAGGCTTGGTTAAAATCGTCCGAGTCGTCGAGCAGGTGCGCGATTCGGGCGCAAACGATCAGGTCGAGATCGGCGGCATTGTTATGACGATGTTCGACAGTCGCACGAATCTGAGCGGGCAAGTGGTAGATGAAGTGCGAAAACATTTTGGCCCGCGCGTTTACAGTACCGTCATTCCGCGAACGGTGCGTTTGAGTGAAGCCCCCAGCTTCGGGAAATCGATCCTCGAATACGATTCGAGCGGCGTGGGCGCCAGTGCTTACCGTGCGCTCGCGCGAGAATTCATCAAGCGGCATGCATTGCTTCCCAATCCGGGCGAGCAAGCGAAAAGACCTGCGTGGGAAGTCCTCGAAAAGTAGGAATCGAGCGCTAAAAACGCGAAACGACGCTAAAATCAAGAGATGTTGGCTTCCGGACCGCCGCTTCTTGAATCCTTTTGGCGTTATTTGGCCTGTTTAGCGGATAGCCTTCGTCGCCGATCTTCGCGTCGCCTTGAAAGCTGCCGGCAACTAAGAGTTCGGTGTGGCCGACGGTTTTGGCGTCGGGCTCGCAGATTTTTTTTCCATCGGCCCAACCTTTACAAATTTTGCTTCAAGCGTGCCGTCTGCGTTTTTCCAATAAGCCCCGCTCACTTCTTCGTTGTCGACAATGTCCTTCATCGTCCCCGCGGCCGCGCCCTTCAGTATGCTTGTCTTGTCGGTGATTTTAAAAACGCGTGTCGCTTCTTTGCCGCTAATCGTGAATGTTTTGTTTGTCTGATCGACCGCCGAAACCATTCCGTGAAATGGAATTGGTCGGGTCGCCGGTTTGCCGGGAGACGCTGATGGCGCCGGTGAAGACGAACTGGATTTTGTCGTCTGCGCACCAAGTGATAATGGGAAAATGAGGGGAGCAACGATCGCGGCGGCGAGAGCAGTCTTGGATTTCATAGTTTTGGGGTGGTGGAATAGAGAATCAGTTCCCGAAATTTGCCAAGCATGAATTTGCTAGAGCGAAATTTGTGGAGGTAAGGGGATTATCCAAAGCTGCGCTTTGGCTCCAGCTCAAGAGCTTCGCTTTTGACCCATGCGCTCCGCGCCCCACCGGTCGAACAAGGTTCTCATCCCCTCGTGGGATCTTGAATTCTGCTTGCGCGAAATTTGTGGAGGTAAGGGGATTCGAACCCCTGACCTTCTCATTGCGAACGAGACGCTCTACCAACTGAGCTATACCCCCAAAATCGGAGAAAGATTATCACGTCGATCCCGATTTTCATCAAGCATTGTCCGGTCGAATTTGGAATGCCCTGATGTCCTGAAGGAAAACCTTGGCTTCGACGATTATTTCCGCTACTCTTTGGCGACGCCGCAGTTGAATGATTGCGACGCACAGGAGGTCCCCTTATGAAAAACTACACCTCGAGCAGCAAGCTGATCGTTCTTCTTTTCGCCGCGATAAATCTCGTGGTCATCGCCGTTCTTCAGGCCGGTGGTGGTTACGATTACTCGCGGAGCGAGCTGAGGGGCAACAGTGGTCTGACGATCTTTAGAGGAGCCGATTTCGGCAACCAGATCGGTCTAAGTATCTCCATCGATGGGATTCCGATTACGACGCTTTCCTGGGGCGAAGGTTATCGAGCCGTCGTTCGGCCAGGTCGCCATATACTATCGGTCACTGACACGCCGTCCCCCTACGGCAAGACCAAGTTTACTCATCGAACCATCAATCTAATCTCCGGACAGAACTATTCGTTTACCGCGCTCTGGGAAGTCGAGACAATCCTGCTCGAAGACGGCGGCTATCAGTATCACGGTTTTTACCGGTAGCTTGCAGGCCCGAGAGATTTGTTAACGAAGCAAGGTCGGAACCTCTATCGTTCCTGAACCAGACTCCGCTTCGCTGAACGCGACTTTCGCCGGTGATGCGATCGCGGGCTTTCCTTTTGATTTCAGCGAATCGTTCAAGCTTGGCAAATCTTTCGCCAGCACCTGATCGAATTCCTTGGTGACGTCTCCCAATTCTCGGCGGAGGGCGTCGATGTAAGCGATTTGATAATCACCCGGCTTGCCTTCGAAGCTGAGAAGCGCGCCGTAAAGTTGGTCGGTGTGCTCACGCAGACGTTCTTCACCGGTGATGGCGCCGCCTTCTTTTGTTGCCACGATCTTCTTGCGCACGTTCTCGACCTTGTCGTCGAAACCTTTGATGCTCTTTTTCAACGGATCATTTTCTGAAATGCCTGACGCCGCCTGTGCCACATCGCGTCGCAAAGATGTGATTCGGGCCATTAACGCGCTCTCATCATTGAAAAGTGCGTGCACTTTCATCACCGCGTCGTACTGCGCCTTCCGGTCTTCCGCGGTAAACTTCGCGCGCCGATCTAAACCGACGGTCAACTTCGTTTCATAAACTTTTCCGGCTTTCGTTAGACGGACGGTGTAGTCACCGGGGACGAGGCGTGGGCCGCGGCTGCTACCGAAAGCAAGTTGTGCGGCGGGCGGCACGTGCGGCGGTTTTTCGCGCATGCTCCAGTTCACACGGTTCAAGCCGGAACGCTTGCTCGCCGGAATTTCATCGATCACCCGGCCAGTTGAATCGAGGATCTCGATTTTCAATTTCCCGAAAAGATGACGCGTTCGCTGATAGTAAGTGATGACCGCGGCGTCGGGCGGATTGTCGCCGACGAATACGGCGTCGCCGTTGGCCCAGCCGCCATTGCCTTCAATGCGTTGTTGAACCGGCCTGGCGGAAACGAATGCAACTTCCTGCGAAGTCACATCATTTGTCAGGTTCCGGAGTGGGACAATGTCGTCGATGATCCAAATGCCGCGGCCATGAGTCGCGAGGACTAGATCGTTCTCGCGCGGTTGAATCGCCAAATCGCGAACCGCCACCGTCGGAAAATGGTTACCTTTGAATTGGGCCCAGTTTTTTCCGCCATCGATCGACACCCACAGTCCAAACTCGGTCCCCAGAAAAAGCAGGTCCGCTTTTTCCAAGTCCTCCTTGATCACGTGCGCGTAGCCGCGAATACCTTTTGCATCCTGCGCGCTGACCAGCGGAACCCACGTTTTTCCGTAATCGGTCGTGCGGAAAACGTATGGCGCCATGTCCCCGAATGTATGTCGATCAAACGCGGCATAAGCCGTAGCTGCGTCGAAATTGCTGGCTTGAACCCAGCTCACCCATGAATTTTTAGGGAGACCGGGAACGTTCCCGACCACGTTCGTCCACGTTTTACCGGCGTCGCGCGTCAGTTGGAGATTTCCGTCATCAGTCCCAACCCAGATCAAGTTCTTGTCCTTGGGCGATTCGCTGATCGAGTAAATCGTGGTGTGCATTTCCGCCGACGAATTGTCCACCGTCACGCCGCCCGATTGTTCCTGTTTTTGCTTTTGTGGATCGTTCGTGGTCAGGTCCGGCGAAATCCGCTCCCAATTTTGGCCATGATCGCGTGAGCGAAACAAAAACTGCGCGCCGATGTAAACGGTTCCTTTCTCTGTCGGCGAGAGCGCAATCGGCGTGTTCCAGTTATAGCGAAGCTTCTCATTGTAATTCGGCCGCGGTTTGATGTTGCGCGCTTCGTGCGTGTTGCGATTGACGCGTCCGATCTCGCCGCCCTGATACTCCGCGTAGATGTAATCGGCGTCGGCCGGGTCCGGGAACATCCAGAACCCGTCGCCATTGTACATGTTTTCCCAGCGATGATTTGTGATCCCGCCCGGATATTGCGAATCGCCCACCCATGAGCTGTTGTCCTGAAGACCGCCGTAGACGCGATACGGATCTTCGTTATCCAAACTCACGTGGTAAAATTGCGAGACGGGAAGGTTTTCGCCTTTCCACCATTTGCTCCCGCCGTTGTAGGAGTACCACATTCCGCCGTCGTCTCCGGAGAAGACGGTTTGC
>DASTJU010000025.1:0-9471 GCA_035716295.1 Chthoniobacterales bacterium
GATGTATTCGTAAAACTTTTGATCGCCGAGGCTGACGGCGAGTTTGGCTGCGCCGATGTTGCTCGATTTCACCAGAATGTCTTTGACGCTCAGATCGGTGAACGCGGCGTGATCGTGCAGCGCGGTGCCGCCGTAGTTCCAAACTCCGTTTTCGCAAAAGATGTAGGAATCGAGTCGGAACTTGTGCTCGTTGAGCGCGGCGGCGGCGGTGACAATTTTGAAGGTCGAGCCCGGCTCCATCATGTCGCAGATGGCGCGATTTTTCATTTGCTCGGGTTTGGCATCGGAGCGGCGATTGAGATCGAACGCCGGCCGGTTTGCCATGGCCAGGATTTCGCCGGTTTGCGGGCGCATCAGGATGATGGTCGCTTTTTTTGGCGAATACTCGCGCATGGCGGCGTCCAATTCGTTTTCGACGATGTTTTGCAGATTCAGGTCGATCGTCAGATGCACCTGATAACCATTGCGCGGCGCGCGCTCCTGGCCGCGGTAAAGCACAAGCTCCTGGCCGGCGCGGTTATGCTCGATGTAGCGATAGCCGTCCTGGCCGCGCAGATAATCGTCGAGTGCACCTTCCACTCCTTGAATGCCACGGTGCTCGAAATCGGTGAATCCGATCACGTGGCAGAGCATCACGCCATTGGGATAAATGCGGGTCGCGTCCTGTTCGAAATAAATGCCGCGTAAATTTTGGGCGCGCAGTTTTTGCCGGAGCGAATCGGTGACTGCTTTCGGGACTTCGCGTTTCAGGACGATGTATCGGCGGTCGCTGTGAAGCTTTTCTGAAACATCCGCGCGCGGAAGCTTCAAGTCGCCGCTGACAAGATCGACAGTCGCCTCGACTTCGGTCAGACGCGTCGCGTCAGCGATCACCGTTTCCACGGGGACGTTGTGCGCCAGGACTTCGTTGTTGGCGTCGAGAATCGTCCCACGCTCGGCGAAGATCGGCTGCTTGATGACGTGTTTTTCAGCCGCCAGTCCCGCGTACTGCTCGTGCTTGATCATTTGGAGATAGATCAAGCGAAACGAAAACGCGCTGAACAGGAGAACGAAGCCGAGGCAAACGATTGCGCATCTGGTTCGGCTGTTCCATTTCATCTCGCGCCTCGCTGATTGGAAACTGGCTGGACAGCGTCTTCCTGGTTTCGCGCCGGCAAAGTCAGTCGAACAATGTTGTGTTCCGCGATCGGAATCATTTTTAGATAACCTTCCTTCAAGCGACGTTGCAATGCCGAGCGCGAAGTGAGCGCGGCAACTTGCGCGCTGGCCACTTCATTTTGCATCCGCAGATTGCCCACTTCGGTTTCGAGCGCTTTTTTGCGGTCGCCGAGATGGTAAAGCTGAAGGGTCAGATAAACATAACTTAACCCCATCAGCGCCAGGAACCCCGTCAGCACGATCCAGCGCGCGAGCGAAGCGGCATTGACCGTGTTCCAATTTTTTCGAGACCGGCTCATCAAATTTTCTCCGCCACTCGCAATTTCGCGCTGCGCGAGCGCGGATTCATTCGGCGTTCGTTTTCGCTCGGCTCGACCGGTTTCGATGTAATCGGGCGCAAATCGTTTTCCGGATTGCGCTTCGGCTCGGGCCACTCCGGCCGATCCAGCCATTCGCGACTGTGGTCGCGGATGAAATTTTTCACGATTCGATCTTCCAGGGAATGAAACGTGATCACAGCGATACGCGCTCCCGCTTCGAGTCGCGCAGTCAAAATGCGCAGGCCGTGTTCGAGCGCACCCAGCTCGTCATTCACTTCCATTCGCAACGCTTGAAATGCCTGCGTCGCGGGATGTCTACGTCCATGGCGGCCGACGACTTTCTCGATCGCGCGCGCGAGCTGCAGCGTTTCGGTAAACGGCGCATCTTTGCGCATCTTCACAATCAAACTGGCAATGCGGCGCGCCGCCGGTTCCTCGCCGAGGTCGCGGAACAGTCGGGTCAGATCTTCTTCGCTGTAGCCGTTTACAATATCCGCGGCCGTTAGTGTCGATCTTGGGTCCATTCGCATATCGAGCGGACCGTTCCGCATCATGCTGAATCCACGAGCGGCATTCTCGAGTTGGCGCGAGGAAACGCCGAGATCGAGCAGGGCGCCGCCGATTTTCTGAACGCCGAGTTCGTCGAGAACTTTGTCCGCGTCGCGGAAATTGATCTGCCGCAACGTGACGCGACCGCCAAAAGGCGTTAGCGCTTCGCGCGCCTGCTCAATCGCGTCCGGATCCTGGTCGAGCGCGAGAACATCCGTGCCGGTTTTCAAAATAGCTTCGGTATGACCGCCGCCGCCGACTGTTCCATCGACAACCAGCGAGCCGGGATGCGGCGCCAGCAATTCGATCGCTTCAGCGGCCAGCACCGGGCGATGGTAGGTGAAATCTTCCATTTCCTGCGGCTCCTCTTCCAAAATGAGCGGACCAGTCGCAAACCAGACCGGCCGCTCAAACAATAATGCGTTCATATTTGGGCTGATTACAAACCAATGACGTCGGCAACGTGCTGATAAGTGGGTGTCTCCTCCTCATGAGCGCGCTTGCGTTTCTGCAAATTCCAGATTTCAAAGCGGCCCCGATTGCCGACCAGGACGACTTCGCCTTTCAAACCGACGTTCTTGCAAAGATCTTCCGGCAAAACTAAGCGTCCCTGTTTGTCGGCCGCGCCATGCTCGGCCCGGGAATGCAGTTGTCGGAAAAAAATGCGGCGATCGCGCGCCGAAACGTTCGGGTCGGATTCGGCCGCCGCGCTCATACGAGAAAATTCTTCAGGCGACATGACCAGAAGAAACTGGTGAGCCGCTTCCGGAAGAATGATGAATTCCTCGGGCTTACCACGTCGCCAGCGCGCGGGAATGGTGATCCGATTCTTTTCGTCGATGAAGTGACGAAATTCGCCGGCGTAGAAGCGTTGGTCAGGCGTATGCATTGGCGGGTGGAAGTGTTTGCCATTCTAACCCACTTTTCCCCACTTTTAACCACCTTCCATGCCAGCCGTCAATAAAAATTAATTGCCTTCTTTGCCCGCCGGCTGCCGGCTAAACTTTTCCCTCAACAATGCGCCGCGTTCCGCTGCCAATTATCTTTTTCGCAATGACTGCGTCTTTGTTGCCGGGACTCATCGCGCAAACCCGCGCGCCGGGCTCAAACGACACCATCCGCGTCACGGTGACGGTCAACGCTGACGGTTCCCGCACGACTTATCAGTACGACAATGCGAAGCACGAAGCGATCGCGACCACGGCGGACGCCGACGGCAAGGCGCGTGGCAAAGTGGTTTATCGCATGGACGACGCCGGCCGCTTTGAGAGCGGCATTGTTTTCGGGCCGGATGAAAAGTTCCTGTTCAAAACTGTCTATAAATACGATGCCGCCGGTCGGCTTGAGCAGGAAACTCATTTGGATAAAGGCGACTCGGTGATCAGCAAGACCCTCTATAAGTACAATCCAGCCGGAAAGCTGGTCGGCTATACCGTCTTCGACGCTAGCGGAAAACCGATTTCCTGGACGGCGTTGCCTGCGCCGAGCGCGTCTCCGAAACCCCGGAACAGCCTCAAACGCTGACGCCACCGTTGCTTGCCCGAAGCCCGAAAAGAGGCTAAAAGGATAACCCCCATGATTGATTACATCCAAAAGGGCGGTTTGCTCATGTGGCCGATCCTGGCCTGCAGCATTATCGGCATTGCGGTCTTCCTCGAGCGCTTTTTCTATCTCCATCGCGCGACCATTCACGTTGGCGAATTTCTGAAAGGGCTTTCGAATTTGGTCCAGCGGCGCAACTTCGCTGAAGCTTTGCACGAATCGGCCGGCACCCCGGGTCCGGTCGCGCGGGTCATTCATGCCGCGCTTTTGCGGCACGACATGTCGAGATCGGAGCTGCGCGAAATCGTTCAGGAAGCCGGGCAACTGGAGGTGCCGAAGCTCGAACGTTTTCTTGGTGTTTTGGCGACGCTCGCTTTTCTGGCGCCGTTACTCGGTCTGCTCGGAACCGTCGCCGGAATGATCGATGCCTTTGGAACGATCGCTTCCCACGGCGGCTACGCCACGGTCACCGAACTTTCCGGCGGCATTTACAAGAGTTTGCTGACCACTGCGGCCGGCCTTGTCGTCGCCGCGCCCACGTTCGTCGCTTACAGCTATCTTTCGTCCCGCGTGAATACGATGCTTCACGAAATGGAACGCGCCGGCATTGAGATCGTGCACATGTTGAAAGACAGCGAAGCGCTCACCGGCATCATCAGTTTTCAGCAATCGCCTGAAACAGTGACCGGTCCGCGAGAAGCGCATCGCGATCGCTAGATCGACATCGACCGGGATGAAGCTGAGCCGGACAAAGGAATACAATTTCGGCTGGCTGGTCGTGTTCCCACTCATCGATGTGGTGTTTCTCCTCATCTTCTTTCTGCTCCTGAGCTCGAATTTTGTTATGCAACCGGGGATCGCGGTCTCGGCGCCGGCCTCGCCCTTCCTTCTCGGCGCGCAGCAGAACCAGCAAATCATCAGCATCACCGGCGGCGCCGTCCCGGCGATTTATTTTCGGGACCAAAAGATCTCGGTCGAGCGACTCGGGCCCCTGCTCGATGCAGCCAAGCGTGAGAATCGCTCGCTTATTATTAAGGCTGACCGCCAGACACCTTACGAATTGGTCGTGGCCGTGACCAATGCCGCGCTCGAACACGGAATTTCCTCCGTCTCACTGGCGGGCGCCGCTCCGAAATGAACGCTTCCACCACCTCGCTGTTGCTTTTTAACTGGGAAGCTCCGCGCGGTCGCAATCTCGCGATCATTGGTTTTCTCGTCGCGTCGCTCGCAGCGCACGCGGCAGGTTTCTATCTTTTCCAAATCGTCTATCCACCAACTGTTTCGCTTATCCCCGCGCCGCAGCGAGTGAATTTCATCAGCGCCAATTCCGAGCGAGGGGCCACGCTTCTGCGCTGGATCGATGCTGAAGATCCGGCGCTCGCGTCAACCACACGAAAAGCGCCCGACGCGAAACGCTATCTCTTGGGAAAGGTTCAGCATATTCCTTCTTATTTCGCGCGTGAGCCAGCTTTGCAGGAAGCTCCGCCGTTGACTGTCGATCTTCGCGTTCCAAGCGCACAACCACCTGGGCCGGTTCCCGCAACACCTCGAGCACGATCGAAGCCGATCGGCGTCGCTCCAACTAAAGTGACTTTTTCAAACGAACTGGATCGACTCGGTCAGCCAAAATTTGTGCCGACAAGTCTTAAAGGCTCAACTCCCGAGCCGCCGCAAAACGCGCGGTTCCGGATCGCGGTCGATGCCGGAGGCGCAGTCCTCTATTGTTTCAATTTAACTTCATCCGGTGACACGGCTTTGGACGAACAGGCGAGAGAGAATCTCACGCTCTGCCGTTTTCCCGGAAGATCGACATCTGCCGGCGACGCGCTCGTCTGGGGAATCGCCACGGTCGAGTGGGGAAACGATATCGTGGAGCCGGGCGCAAAACCGAGACCAAGCGCGCCGTGATTCGAGTCAGTCTCGCCGCGCTGGTCACACTTTATCTACTCCTTTCCCTTGCCACGATTTTCCTTCTCTGGATAGTAGGTGAGTGGAACCGGCGCCGGCGTGAACGACGTGCATTGCGCTATCGGTTACGGTGTGTGATTTGCGCGTTCGAGTTTGAAGATCGGACGGCGACGTTACTCCCGCGCTGTCCGCGTTGCGGCAGCTTGAACGAAAGATTTAGATTGGAGCAAATTTAATTATGGGAATGTGGATTGGCCGAAATCGAAAAGCGCGCGTCACCTACGGGTTTGACGAGATCGCGCTCGTGCCCGGACGCGTCACGATCAATCCCAACGAAGTGAACATTGCGTTTCGTCTGCCGCGCAAAAACGCCGACCCGCTCGAGTTGAAAATTCCGATCCTGGCCAGCGCCATGGACGGAGTTGTCGATGTTCGTTTCGCAGTCGCCATGAGCAAGCTCGGCGGTCTGGCCGTGCTGAATCTGGAAGGCGTGCAAACGCGTTACAAAAATCCGCAGGAGGTTCTGCAAAAAGTTGTCGACACCGACAAATCTGAGGTCACATCGCTGCTGCAACGAATCTATCAGGAGCCGGTCCAAACCGATCTGATCGCCGCGCGCGTAAAACAAATCAAAGATGAGGGCGGTATCGCCGCAGTCAGTTCGATTCCGCAACGAGCGGCCGAGTTCGGCCCGATCGCGCAGGAAGCAGGCGCCGATGTTTATGTCGTGCAAAGCACGGTCTCGACCGCGCGTCATCTTTCCACCGAATACAAATCGCTCGACCTGACAAAATTCTGTCGCGACATGCGCATCCCGGTGATTGTTGGAAACACCGTCGGCTACGACGTCACTTTCGAAATCATGGAATGCGGTCCGTGCGGCGTTCTCATCGGTGTCGGTCCGGGAGCAGCTTGCACTTCGCGCGGTGTGCTTGGACTCGGCGTCCCTCAAGTCACGGCTACGGTCGATTGCGCGGCTGCGCGCGACGCTTATTTCAAAAAAACTTCGCGTTACGTTCCGATCATCACCGACGGCGGGATGAGCAAGGGTGGCGACGTTTGCAAAGCGCTCGCTTGCGGCGCCGATGCAGTCATGGTCGGCAGCGCGTTCGCTCGCGCTCAGGAAGCGCCGGGTGTCGGTTATCATTGGGGAATGGCGACGCCGCACGTGAATCTTCCGCGCGGAACCCGAATCAAAGTCGGCACCACCGGTTCGCTAAAACAAATTCTTTTCGGCCCGGCTGAGGTCGACGATGGCAGCCAAAACCTTGTTGGCGCGATCACGACTTGCATGGGCAACGTTGGCGCGCGAGATATCGCCGAGTTTCAACAGACCGAAATAATCATCGCGCCCTCGATCAAAACTGAAGGAAAGCTTTTCCAGGCCGTGCAAAGCGTCGGCATGGGCACGCGCTAACAGTGAGGAGTGATGAGTTAATTCGGAATGACTTTTTCTTGGTCTCGTCACTGGTCACTCGTCACCTGTCACTTTCTTTATGAATAACGATCGTCGCGTCGTAATTACAGGCCTTGGCGTTGTCACGCCGGTCGGCAACGAGCTCGAGACGTTTTGGAAAAATCTCGTTGCAGGCAAAAGCGGCATCGGCCGGATCCAGGCCTTCGACACCGCGAACTACGATTGCAAGATCGGCGGCGAAGTCCGCGACTTCGATCCGAAGAATTTCTTTAAGAACGTTAAGGACGTCCGGCGCACCGATCGTTTCGTTCAATTGGCCATGGCCGCGGCCAAGATGTCGATCCAAGACAGCGGCATCGATATCGAGCAAGTCAATCAAGACCGCTTCGGCGTGATCGTCAGCAGCGGCATCGGCGGACTGAAAACGCTCGAAGACCAATTCAGCGTGTTGATGAACAAAGGGCCGGGGCGCGTGTCCCCGTTCACCATTCCGATGCTGATCAGCAATATGGCCAGCGGCCTGATCTCGATGGAATTCGGTTTGCGCGGCCCGAACATGTGCATCGTCACCGCTTGCGCGACTTCCAATAACTCCATCGGCGAATCGTGGCGCATGATTAAGTTCGGCGACGCCGATATTTTTGTTGCCGGCGGTTCCGAAGCGGCAATCGTCGAACTGGGTCTCGCCGGTTTTTCGGCGATGAAAGCGCTCAGCAAGCGCAACGACGACCCGGAGCGCGCGTCGCGCCCGTTCGATCGCGACCGTGACGGTTTCGTCATCAGCGAAGGCGCGGGCATCGCCATTGTCGAAGAGCTCGAACACGCGAAGAAACGCGGCGCGAAAATCTATTGCGAGCTCACCGGCTACGGACTGTCGGCCGACGCTTACCACATGACCGCGCCGCCGGAAGATGGCGGGGGTGCCGCGCGCGCCATGCAACTGGCGCTCGATCACGCAAAGATCTCGCCCGGCGATGTCGATTACATCAACGCCCACGCCACTTCCACCGGTCTAGGCGACGTCAGCGAAACAAAAGCGATCAAAAAGGTTTTTGGCGAGCAAACCAAAGTTTCGATCAGCGCGACCAAGTCCATGACTGGCCATTTGTTGGGCGGCGCCGGCGGAATGGAGATGGCGGCCTGCGCACTGGCGATTCGCGACAGCGTGATCCCGCCTACGATCAATCTCGAAAATCCCGATCCGCAGTGCGATCTCGATTACACCGCCAACAAAGCGAAAGAAAAGAAAGTCCGCGTGGTGATGAACAACTCATTCGGATTCGGCGGCCACAACGCAACCCTCGTCGCTACGGCGTTTGACGGCTAGCGCTCCGGATTTACCGGGAAGTGTTTGTTTTTGAGATTTTCGGGGACGCGTTTCGTTTGTTCGGCTTCGATCTTTTCGGTCGCTTCGTTTAACGCTTCGTAAGATTCGCGGCTTTTCTTGGCGCGGCACATGTAAGCAACGGCATGTGCGAGCGGAATCTTTGCTTCGGGCAGACCGACAAATTCAACCGCTTGTTGGGTCGCGATCGCGAGTGACAATGCTTCCGGATCGGCCAGGCCGACGTCTTCGCTCGCAAAGATTACGATCCGCCGGGCGATGAAACGAAAGTCTTCGCCGGCATGCAGCATTTTCGCCAGCCAGTACATCGCGTTTTTCTCATCGGACGCGCGCATGCTCTTAATAAACGCACTGATCGTGTCGTAGTGCGCGTCGCCCGCGCGATCATAGACGATCGCTTTCTGCTGAATGCTTTCCTCCGCCACCGCGATTGTGAAATGAATCACGCCTTTTGAATCGGGCGGCGTGGTCATCACTCCGATCTCGAGTGCGTTCAAGCATTTGCGCGCATCGCCGTCGCTCAACTTGGCCAAATGTTTTCTCGCATCCTTATCGATCTTAACTGTGTAATTGCCGAGGCCGCGTTCTTTGTCGGCCAGCGCCCGATCGATCAACTCTTCGAGTTCTTCGACGCGCAGCGGCTCGAGTTGGAAAACCTGCGAGCGCGAAACGAGCGGGCTGTTGACGTAGAAAAACGGATTGTAAGTGGTCGCGCCGATCAATCGCAGGTTTCCACTTTCGACGTCGGGCAGAAGAATGTCCTGCTGCGCTTTGTTGAAATGATGGATCTCATCGATGAACAGAATTGTTTTCTGACCTGAGGTGCTGGTCCGATTGGTCGCGCCCGCAATTACACGCCGCATTTCTGCGACGTTGCTTTCCACGCCGCTCAACCGCACGAACTTGGCCTGCGTTATGTCGGCGATGATGTGAGCGAGCGTCGTTTTTCCGGTTCCCGGCGGCCCGGACAGGATCACTGAGGGCAACCGGTCGGCTTCGATCGCGCGGCGCAACAATTTTCCGGGCGCGAGAATGTGTTCTTGGCCGACAAATTCATCGAGCGACCGCGGCCGCATCCGGGTAGCGAGCGGCGCTGCTTTGTTCGCTACCGCAAGATCGACATCTTCCTCTTTGAACAGGTCCTGCACGAGGGAATATCGCGGTAGGGCGAGACTAATGCCAGTCCGGCTGGACAGAGTCTCGCCCTACCGAAAGCCGGAACTTCGCTGGTC